>CAZAIL010000123.1:0-6307 GCA_964485155.1 uncultured Flavobacterium sp. | reverse complement strand
TGCCAAGATCAGTAAATTCAGTAGCCTCAAGAAAAAGAAGAAAAAAAATCTTGAAAGCTGCAAAGGGTTACTTCGGACGTAGAAAAAACGTTTATACAGTAGCAAAAAATGCGGTTGAAAAAGCAATGACATATGCTTACAGAGATCGTAAAAACAACAAGAGAAACTTCCGCTCATTATGGGTGATGCGTATTAATGCAGCTGCACGTATAAATGGAATGTCTTACTCTCAGTTTATGGGGAAAATAAAAGCTAATAATATAGACTTAAATCGTAAGGTTTTAGCTGATTTAGCAATGAATAATCCAGAAACTTTTAAGGCAATTGTTGAAAAAGTAAAATAAATTATTAATTCGCTTATAATTTAAGACCCAAACTTTAAAAGTTTGGGTTTTTTTTTTCTAAATTAGTAATCCCTAAAGATTACTTTTATGAAACCCTTAAGCCTTTTGGTTATATTTTTTTTAATAACCATTAATACGTACAGTCAAAAAACAAAAAAAGAAACTCTTACAATCTCAGAACAGTTCGATGAAGTTTTCAGAATTTCAACAAACTACAAAGAAAACAAGGTCATTAGGAAAACAATATTTCAAAACCTAAGAAATAATGCATTAGATTCTATTGAACAAATTCATAAAGAACTTCAATTAAAAAATCAGAGAAATAATTTTCTTAAAGATAGTCTTCATACCATAAAAAAAGAATTAGGAAATTTAAATAATGATTTAAAATTAATCATTAATGAAAAAGACACTATCTATTTGTTTGGGATAAAACTTAGCAAAGTTATTTATAAAATAATTATCTGGATTACAGTACTACTACTTATTTTTATGCTGTTTTATTCTTTATATGAATATAAGAATAGCTTTCTCGTCACATCACAAGCAAAAAAAAACCTAATAGATGCTGAAAATGAGTTAAGTGACCTTAGAAAAAATTCTTTGAAAAAAGAACAGAAATTAAGACGTCTATTGCAAGACGAAATAAATAAGCAAAAAGGAATTTGATTACTAAAAAACAATCAGTTTAGGTGCTTTTTTATTTATATACTATCACCTAGTTCTTTGAGTTTTTCTGTATTTTCGGCTAACATTAACTCATCAATAATTTTTTGAATATCTCCATTTAAAATATTAGACAAATCATATAAGGTTAATCCAATTCTATGGTCTGTCATTCGACCTTGAGGGTAATTATAGGTGCGAATCTTTGCAGAACGATCACCTGATGTTACCATTGAACCACGTTTTGCCGCATCTGCAGCATTTTTCTTAGCTAGTTCCATTTCATACAAACGAGAACGCAATACCTTAAAAGCTTTTTCTTTGTTCTTGTGTTGTGATTTCTGATCTTGACACTGAGCTACCAATCCTGTTGGTAAGTGAGTTAAACGCACAGCTGAATAGGTTGTGTTTACAGATTGCCCTCCTGGTCCTGAAGAACAGAAAAAATCTATTCTCACTTCTTTTGGATTAATTTCTACATCAAACTCCTCAGCCTCTGGAAACACCATACACGTTGCTGCTGAGGTATGAACTCTTCCTTGTGTTTCAGTCTGTGGAACTCGCTGAACACGATGAACACCAGCCTCAAACTTAAGAGTCCCATACACATCATTACCAGTAACTTCAAACTGAATCTCTTTAAAACCGCCGTTGGTTCCCTCACTAAAATCTACTGTAGAGACTTTCCACCCTTTTCCTTCACAATATTTACTGTACATTCTAAATAAATCACCTGCAAAAATACTTGCTTCATCTCCTCCAGTCCCAGCACGTAATTCTACAACTGCATTTTTAGAATCTTCCGGATCTTTTGGAATTAATAAAAATTTAATTTCATCCTCTAATTCAGGAATTCTATTTGAAGCCTCATCTATCTCCATCTTGGCCATTTCTACCATTTCTGCATCTGACCCATCAGAAAGGATTTCTTTTGCTTCCTCTATATTGTTTAATAATGCTTGATATTCTTCACCTCTCTCAACAACACCTCCTAAATCTTTATATTCTTTCATCAATTGAGCATAACGTTTTTGATCCATAATAATTTCTGGCTGAATAATCAGATCAGAAACTTCATCATAACGTTGCTTAATAATTCTAATTTTATCTAACATTGGGTATCTTTTCTTGGAAAGCGAATTTACAATTTTTTGAGATTAGTTCAATCAAAAGAATACTAGTATTCAAAAGTTCCGTGTTCACTATTTATTGTTAGTTTTTTTAAAGGAGACATCTCTACCCTACCAATAATTTTTGCATCAACATGATACGATTTTGAAATAGCTATTAAATTTTCAGCAATTTCCGGAGCTACATATAACTCCATTCTGTGACCACAATTAAATACTTGATACATCTCTTTCCAATCTGTATTTGATTGCTCTTGTATCAACTTAAACAAAGGAGGAATGTCAAACATATTGTCTTTTATAACATGAACATTATCTACAAAATGTAAAATTTTTGTTTGTGCTCCGCCAGAACAATGCACCATGCCGTGAATTGTTTCTGAAGTATATTTTGAAAGTATTTCTTTAATGATTGGGGCATATGTTCTAGTTGGAGATAATACCAGTTTACCAGCATCAATTGGAGAATTTTTAATCGTATCCGTTAATTTTGTATTTCCAGAATACACCAGGTTTTTAGGCACAGAAGCATCAAAACTTTCAGGAAACTTCTGAGCTAAGTCTTTGTGAAAAACATCATGTCTCGCAGATGTTAATCCGTTACTACCCATCCCTCCATTATATTCTGTTTCATAAGATGCCTGTCCAAATGATTCCAATCCAACAATTACATCACCTGGTTTTATATTTGCATTGTCAATTACATCAGAACGTTTCAATCTTGCTGTTACCGTAGAATCTACAATGATAGTTCTTACCAAATCACCAACATCGGCTGTTTCTCCGCCAGTAGAATGGATGGTTACTCCAAATCCTTTTAAATCTTTAATTAAATCTTCAGTTCCATTAATAATTGCAGAAATTACTTCACCAGGTATAAGATTTTTATTCCTTCCTATGGTAGATGATAACATTATATTATCAGTAGCTCCAACACATAATAAATCATCTATATTCATAATTAATGCATCTTGGGCAATTCCTTTCCAAACAGAAAGATCTCCTGTTTCTTTCCAATACATATACGCCAAGGATGATTTGGTTCCTGCACCATCTGCATGCATGATTAAACAATACTCTTCATCATTAGTTAAATAATCTGGAACTATTTTACAAAATGCTTTTGGAAACAGTCCTTTATTAATATTCTTTATTGCGTTATGAACGTCTTCTTTGGAAGCTGAAACACCTCTTTGGGCATACCTTTTAGAAACTTCTTGACTCATTTTTATGGTAAATTTTGTACAAAAGTACGGATTGTTTTCGTTTTCAGATAAAATTAAAAAAAACGAAAAGGTTTTAGTGATTTTTAAGTAATAAATACTGTTTTCAAATTCACAAAATTAGACTGTTTTTTTACAAAAAAAGTATTATAATACGCTCTTTGTTAGCAAATTACTAATTGTGAATAAAGTTTTAAAAAAAACTTTATTTTCAATTGATTTTATAACTTCTACTACTTGATTTCATTTATATTTGTGATTAATTAACAACATTAAATAATATTATGAGCAAGACTAAATTAGAGTATATATGGTTAGATGGCTACTATCCAACTCAAAACATGCGAAGTAAGACTAAAGTTGAGAACGACTTTAGTGGTAAATTAGAAGATTGTCCTATTTGGTCTTTTGATGGTTCATCTACAAAACAAGCCTCTGGAGGTGCTTCTGATTGTTTACTAAAACCAATAGCTATTTATCCAGACCCAGCAAGAAGAGATGGTTTTTTGGTAATGACTGAAGTTTTAAATGCAGACGGAACACCACACGTATCTAACGGTAGAGCAACCATAGAAGATGAAGACAATGATTTCTGGTTTGGTTTTGAGCAAGAGTACTTTATTATGGATACTAAAACTCAATTGCCTTTAGGTTTTCCTATTGGTGGTTATCCTGCACCTCAAGGAATGTATTATTGTTCTGTAGGTGGAAAAAACACCCATGGAAGAGATTTAGTTGAGAAACATGCAGATTTATGTATTGATGCAGGATTAAACTTTGAAGGTATTAACCAAGAAGTTGCTTCTGGACAATGGGAATTTCAATTATTTGCAGAAGGAGCTAAAAGAGCTGGTGATGAAATATGGGTTGCACGATACCTATTAGACAGATTAACAGAGCAATATGGTTATTATATAGATTATCACCCAAAACCATTAGGAAAAGATTTAGACTGGAATGGTTCTGGTATGCATGCAAACTTTTCTAATACTGTTTTAAGAACTTGTGGTTCAAAAGAAACATATGAAAAAATTTGTGAAGCATTTAGACCTGTTGTTAAAGAACACATTTCTGTATATGGAGAATTTAATGATCAACGTTTAACTGGTGATCATGAAACTGCTGCTATTACTGATTTTACTTTTGGAGTGTCAGATAGAGGAGCTTCTATTAGAATTCCAATTATTACAGTAGAAAAAGGATGGAAAGGATGGTTAGAAGACAGAAGACCTGCTTCGAATGGTGATCCTTACAAAATTGCAGGAAGAATCATTAAAACTGTGAAATCCGCTAATATTAGCTAACTGGATTTTTAGACATATATAAAACCACAAATTAATTTATTTGTGGTTTTTTTTTATGAAATAGTTTGATATAGAAATACCCCATATAGTAGTAATAAAAGAATACCACTCTTCTGGTCTAGTTGCATTTTTTTTGGCATAAACACCAACATAGGTAGTAACAAGGAAACTCCTAACATCCAATAAATATCATGTGTATATAATGTACTGTCACTAGCGGTGATAGGTGTAATAATAGAAGTAATACCAACAACAGCCAAAATATTAAATATATTAGAGCCGACAAGGTTACCCAAAGAAATAGCCTTTTCTTTTTTTAATACCGCTATAATTGAAGCGGCCAATTCGGGAATACTTGTTCCAACAGAAACTACAGTTATACCAATAATCCGTTCGCTAACACCAAAATCTAGCGCCAAATTAGTAGCTCCTTTAATTAAAAACTCAGAACCACCCCATAAGCCAACACTTCCAATAATTAAGAATACTAGTGTTTTAAGTTTTGAGAAGCTTATAATATCTTCAGACAATTCCTCTTCAACAACTTGTTTCTGAAATTTTAGTAAATATATTAAAAAGATGGTTAAAAATAAGAATAAAAAAACTCCTTCAATAGTAGATATTACGTAATCATTGAGTAGAAAAAAGCACAATAATAAAGAGGCAATTATCATTACTGGCCAATTTATAGTGAAAAAACTTTTCTGAACATCTATTTTGGCTATCAACAATGTAATACCTAAAACGAATGCTAAATTAGCAATATTAGAACCAACTACATTACCTAAAGCTAAATCTGGATAACCATTTAAAGCAGCCTTAATACTAACGATTAATTCTGGTGCTGAAGTAGCAAAAGACACTACTGTCATTCCAATAATAATTTTAGGAATTTGCAAGCGTAAGGAAATAGAAATTGCAGATTTTAAGAGCCAATTTCCTCCTAAAATTAATAATCCAAATCCAATAAGAATCAATAAAAAATTCATCCTTTAATTTTTGAACGAAGATACATTTTTATACCTTCTTGAATTATAAAAAATGAATTACAACGCAATAAATTAGCAATGTTTTTTTAGTTATATTTGAATTATAAAATAGCGTAATGAAAAAATTGTTTTTTAAATCACTAGCTAAAATTAATAAAGCAATACTGCCTTCTTTCACAAAAAAAAGATTAGATCTTGCAAAAGCATCAAAGATTCAGCTAGTAATTATTGGCTGGAGAAGTTTTGTAACTCAAAATTCATTAGATTAAAAAAAAACTATGAAAACAGAATACTTAAAAATATATACCAACTCTTTAATTATTGTTAACGGCCTGAAAAACCTACTAGAAGATAATAATATTACATCCATAGTAAAAAATCATCCAGAATCTGCAAGATTAGGTGGTTTTGGTTTACCTATGAACTCAGTGGAGTTATATATTCTTAAAAAAGATTTAAAAATATCTGAGCCTATCATGAATGCTTTTAAAAAAGAAATTAATTCGTAAAAAAACATTGTCTATACTTTCTAAATCAGAAAAACACCACTATATTTGCACCCCAAAAAAGGCCATGTGGCGCAACTGAATAGCGCACTTGATTACGGCTCAAGAGGTTACAGGTTTGAATCCTGTCATGGTCACGGATAAA
>CAZAIL010000122.1:0-6308 GCA_964485155.1 uncultured Flavobacterium sp. | reverse complement strand
CATCTTCAGAGAGTGAAGAATGCGTAGATTTTTTAATTAAAAAAACAGCTTCTTTACTCTGCTGAAGTTCTTTAACTAAGCGCTTTTTGTTTTTTTGAAGGAGTTCTTTTATTTCGTCTACTGAATTCATTATAATTTTCGTCTAAGCCTCTCTTCTTTAATTAAATTAAGCTCTCTACTTGTTTGGCCAGCTACAGAAGTATTTTCTTCTGCCCTTCTTATTAGGTAAGGCATTACATCTCTAACTGGGCCAAAAGGCAGATATTTAGCAGTATTATATCCTTCTTTCGCTAAATTAAAACTTATATGATCACTCATTCCATAGAGTTGCCCAAACCATAATCTATTATCAGAAGGATCTATTTTATACTGTTTTGCTAAATCTAGTAACAAGTAAGAACTCTCTTCATTATGAGTTCCAGCAAATATTGCCATTTTTTGATGATTCATCATATAGTTGATGGCCTCATTATAGTTGTCATCAGTAGCTTTCTTATCTATACATATTGGCGAAGGATAGCCTTTTTCTTCAGCCCTATCTCTTTCTTTTTCCATGTAGGCACCACGTACAATTTTTAATCCAATATGATATTTTTTTTGTTGTGCGCTGTGATGTAATTTTCGTAAATAATCCATTCTATCATATCGGTACATTTGTAATGTATTAAATACAATCGCTTTTTCTATGTTGTATTTTTCCATCAACTCTTCAACCAACATATCTGCGGCATCTTGCATCCAACTTTCTTCTGCATCAATTAAAATAGGAACATCATAGTCTAAAGCTTTATCACATATTTCGTGAAAACGATTTACCACAGTAATCCATTCACTTTTTTCATCATTAGAAAGCTGCTCTTTGTCTGTGATTTTTTGATATAATGAAAAGCGACCCACTCCTGTTGGTTTAAAAACAACAAAAGGTATCGCCTCTTTTTCTTTGGCAAATTCTATGTTTTTTAAGGTTTTTGCTTTTACCAACTCAAACTGTTCTTCGGTTTCTTTTCCTTCCACTGAATAATCAAGAACAGAACAAACTCCATTTGTGTGCATTTGTTCAATGTTAGAAATACAATCTTCCTCTGTTACACCTCCACAAAAATGATCAAATACTGTAGAGCGTATTAACCCTTCAATAGGTAAATGAGCTTTTAATGCAAAGTTAGTAACCGCAGTACCAATTTTAACCATTGGCTGGCTTTGGATTAATTTAAATAGAAAAAAAGATCTTTCTAACTCAGAATCAGTTTTAAGTGAGAATGCTATTTTAGTATTATTAAAGAGTTTCATTAATTTTTAATTATAAGAACAAAGATAATCAGCTGACTTAAATTATTCAATATTTTGTAGTTTATTTGTACTTGAAATTTATAGAATATGAAATCTATCAAAGCAGTAACATATTATGTCCATTTTAAGCAAAAGGGATATGAAGAATTAAACGCCTTACTCCTAAAGAAAGATTATTCTTCAATTTTTATTTTAGTTGATGAAAACACACTTGAACTTTGTTACCCTTCATTCATTCCATTACTTGAAACCGATAAACGGATTGAAATTATAGAAATAGAATCTGGAGAAATCAATAAGAACTTAGATACTTGCAGCGGAGTTTGGAATGCTCTTACTGAGTTAAGTGC
Source organism: uncultured Flavobacterium sp. (assembly GCA_964485155.1). Lineage (GTDB taxonomy): Bacteria > Bacteroidota > Bacteroidia > Flavobacteriales > Flavobacteriaceae > Polaribacter. The sequence goes on along the minus strand of CAZAIL010000122.1, from coordinate 4,668 downwards.
AGATAGAAATAGTTTATTAATTACCCTTGGAGGTGGAGTTATCACAGATTTAGGCGGTTTTGTTGCTTCAACTTATAAAAGAGGTATAGATTTTGTGAATATTCCTACCACATTACTTAGCATGGTTGATGCTTCTGTTGGTGGAAAAACTGGGGTAGACTTAGGTGTTTTAAAAAATCAAATCGGCTTGTTTGCAAATCCTGAAATTGTAATCATAGATGAGGACTATTTAGCAACATTAAATGAAAGAGAATCACGTTCAGGACTTGCTGAAATTATTAAATATGGTTTAACATATGACATTAAACTATTAGACTTAATAAACAACTTTAATTTATTGAATATCAATGAATTAATTCATAGATCTATAGAGATAAAGAATGAAATAGTTTTACAAGACCCTAAAGAAAACGGATTGCGAAAAGTTTTAAACTTTGGTCATACATTAGGGCATGCAATAGAGTCTTATTTTTTAGAGTCTAAAAATAAAATAAACTTAACTCATGGAGAAGCAATAGCTATTGGTATGGTTTGTGAATCCTATTTATCTCACAAGGTTTTGCAACTTTCCAAAGAGAAAATTATGATCGTTAAAAACATGATCGATGTTATGTACGAGAAAGTAGTTATTGATGTTTCAGATTACAATCCTATATTTGACTTATTAAAACACGATAAGAAAAATAGTAGTGGACAAGTAAATTTTGTATTACTTAATGATTTTGAAGATTTTAAACTTGATTGCAAAATTAGTAATGAATTACTTATACAGAGTATTGAATTTTATAACTCTTAAAGTACTTTTTCTAGTACAGAACTGTAAATCTCCTCGTAAACAGGCAATATATTTTCTAAACAAAATTGTTTTGTATGTTTTTTGGCATTCGTTTTAAAGCGAGATAAAGTTGTATCATCTTTTAAAATACTTATAGCATTTTTCGCCATATCTTCCACATCACCTAAAATACTTAGATAGCCTGTTACACCATGAACGTTTACCTCTGGCAAACCTCCTGTATTTGTAGATATTATTGCAGTTTGAGCTGCCATTGCTTCTAGAGCAGATAAACCAAAGCTTTCGCTTTTAGAGGGTAATAAAAAGACATCTGTGTAACATAATATTTTTGATATTTCATGACTATTACCTAAGAAAATTACACTGTCAGAAATTCCTAACTTTTTTACTAACAACTCTGCATTCCTTTTTTCTGGACCATCTCCTACCATTAATAATTTGGAAGGTATTTCTTTTAGAACATTATAAAATATTTTCACAACATCTTCTATTCGTTTGACAGGTCTAAAATTTGAAATATGAGTTAGGATTCTTTCCTCTGGTTTTGCTACAGCTATACGTTGACATTCGTTTTGTAATTCACGATCATATTTTTCTGTATCAATAAAGTTATGAACCACTTTAATTTGATTGGTAATTGAAAACAATCGTAAAGTGTCTTTTTTTAAGCTTTTAGAAACAGAAGTAACTACATCAGAATTATTAATACTAAACTCTACTGCTGCCTTATAACTGGGGTGGCTTCCAACCAAAGTAATATCTGTTCCGTGAAGAGTGGTAACAACTTTTATATCAATTCCCTTTTCTTTCAGCATCATCTTTGCCATATAGGCTGCGTAAGCATGAGGAATTGCGTAATGAACATGTAAAATTTCTAAGTTGTATTTAGTCACTACTTCTACTAACTTGGTAGATAAAGCAAGTTCATAAGGTTGGTATTGAAATAATGGATATTTTTCTATTATAACTTCATGAAAATGTAAATTATGAGATATAAAATCTAACCGAACAGGTTGATTATAGGTCACAAAATGAACCTCATGTCCTTTATCAGCCAATGCCATTCCTAACTCTGTAGCTACTACACCACTACCACCATAAGTAGGATAACATACAATTCCTATTCGCATTTTATAAGTTTTATTATATTTAGGTAAAGATACTTTTTAACTTGCGTTGAATTCTAAATAAAAACTTAAAAAACCTCTTATTTTAGAAACATAACTACGCAATTAATAAAACAAAAGCTAAGAGCAACAAAAAATCCTATTGAATTAACAATAGGATTTATGCTATTTATTTAATTTTCTTAATAGTCACCAAGAGTAACTGGATTTTGATCTAATGCATCTAACAATTGTTCATCGTTAGGTGCTTTACCGTGCCAAGCATGTGTATGCATCATAAAATCTATGCCATTACCCATTTCTGTATGTAACAAAATACAAACTGGTTTTCCTTTTCCAGTTCTAGATTTTGCTTCTGCTAGACCAGCTATAATCGCTTCAATATCATTTCCTTTTTTCACATCTAGAACATCCCATCCAAAAGCTTCAAATTTTGCTTTAATACTTCCCATTGGTAATACTTCATCAGTGGAGCCATCTATTTGTTTACCATTTAAATCGATGGTAGAAATTAAGTTATCTATTTTTTTTCCTGAGGCATACATTGCAGATTCCCAAACTTGACCTTCTTGTAATTCACCATCACCATGTAATGTATAGATAATTTTATCATCTCCATTTAACTTCTTAGCTTCAGCTGCACCAATAGCTACAGACATTCCTTGACCTAGAGAACCAGATGCAATTCTAATTCCTGGCAAACCTTCATGAGTAGTTGGATGTCCTTGCAAACGAGTATTTATTTTTCTAAAGGTAGCAAGCTCTTCCACAGGAAAGAAACCGCTTCTAGCTAATACACTATAAAATACAGGTGAAATGTGTCCATTTGACAGAAAGAAAAGATTTTCATTCTCTCCATTCATTGAAAAATCTGTTGAATAATCTAAGACTTCTTGATAAAGGACAGTAAAGAACTCTGCACAACCCAATGAACCTCCTGGATGACCTGAATTAACAGCATGAACCATTCTTAAAATATCTCTTCGTACCTGTTGTGTAAAATCTTGTAATTGTTGTGTAGTAGCCATGAATTCTTATTTGTTTTGCAAAAGTAATTTTTTAAATATCAATTGACAAGGTTTATTTGTTAGTGAAGTTAACAAGGTTATCAACTATGTCTTCTGCTTCTTCTTTTTTGCTGCAGGAAATAAAACATTATTTAAAATTAATCGATATCCTGCAGAAGTTGGATGCAAATCCAATTCGGTTTTTGGATCCCCTACTCTGTGTGTATAGTCCTCTGGATCGTGTCCACCATAAAAGGTAAAGAATCCTTTTCCTTTAGTTCCGTGAATGTATCTTGCTTCTCTGTTGGTTCTGTTTTCTCCCATCACCAATACATTAGACTTTATAGTAACTCTATCAAAAGATGTTGTTTGTCCCATAAATCCTTTAACCAATTGAGTGTGGTTTTGAGTTAACATAGTTGGCACTGGATCCCATTTTGCTGAAAACTCAATTAAAGAAAAATAATCTGATGTTTTTGGAATTTTACGCTTACTAGTCATGTCGATAGAAGAAAACTCATAGGTAGTTGGATTCCTAATTAAATTAAAATCTTTAAACGCTAATGTTCTGTTGAAATTAATCTTAGATTGATAATTAGATTCTGATGGATCTCCATCAAACATTGATTCTGCAATATCTACTCCTTCTGCTGCCAATGCGATATCAAAACTATCGGTTGCAGAGCACATCGCAAACATAAAACCACCACCAATTACAAAATCTCTAATTTTTTTACTAACAGCTAACTTTACTTCTGAAACTTTAGTAAATCCTAGATTTTTAGCAGATTTCTCGGCTCTTAATTTTCCGTCTACATACCAAGGAGCGGTTCTAAATGCTCCATAAAAACGCCCATACTGACCCGTAAAATCTTCATGATGCAGATGCAACCATTCATACAATACTAGTTTATCATTTAACACTTCTTCATCATAAATAAGATCAAACGGAATTTCGGCATAAGTAAGCACCATTGTAACTGCGTCATCCCAAGGCATTTTATCTTTTGGAGAATAAACAGCTATTTTAGGTGCTTTTTCTAGGGTAACTGCTTCTTGATTTTTGGAAGGTGATGATATCTCTTGTAAAATAAGTTGTGCTTTCGCATCTGAAATTACTAAATAAGAAACTCCTCGAATTTTACATTCATTTTCTATCAAAGTATTTTTTTCTATCAAAAAAGCACCTCCATCATAGTTTAATAACCATTTTGATTTTAATCCAGATTGTAATGAATAATAGACAATACCATAAGCTTTTAAGTGATTTTTTTGATTGTCGTAATTCATAGGGATGTAAATAAATGAAGCCAAAATTGAATTTGACAGAAATATAAAACAAAACAGTAATAGATATTTTTTCATATAAAAAATGTCATTATAAAGTTTATAAAATAATAAGATACAATTATCTTACTAAGTATTTTTGTTGAATTTTTTAAAAAAATTAGTAAAAACTAAAAAGGCACATCGTCTTCACCCATTCCGAAAGCGTCTTTTGGCTCAATTCGAGTATCTGGAAAAACATCTTCTGCAAAATCTGTATTCATACTAGATTGGAATTCACTACTAAATCCTTCTTCTAAATCTGAGAATTTTGCTAAATGACCAGTAAATTTTAAACGAATATTATCCAATCCACCATTTCTGTGTTTTGCAATTATAAATTCACCTTGGCCTTCACATGGTGTATGGTCATCGTCATCCCATTCTGTCATTCCATAATATTCTGGACGGA
>CAZAIL010000121.1:0-6319 GCA_964485155.1 uncultured Flavobacterium sp. | reverse complement strand
CTAAATTGAAGGTGATTGGTTAATGATTTTTGAAGTCAAACCAAAAATAAATACTTAATTTGCACAAAAGTTAGATTACAATACACCAAATGATATGATAGAGTACGATTTAGAATATAATGCAGAAAGACCTCATTTAATTATTCCTGAATATGGAAGGCACATTCAAAAATTAGTGGATCACTGTATTGCCTTAGAAACAAAAGAAGAACGCAATACTATGGCATTGGCCATTATAGATGTAATGGGAAACTTACAGCCTCATTTAAGAGATGTGCCAGATTTTAAGCACAAACTTTGGGATCAGTTATATATTATGTCTGATTTTAAACTAGATGCAGAATCTCCCTATCCGAGACCTTCAAAAGAAGAGCTTCAAGAGAAACCAACCTCACTGGCGTATCCAAAATCTGCAAATAAATATCGTTTTTACGGAAACAATATTCAGATTATGATAGATTTGGCATTAACGTGGAAAGATGGAGATATGAAAGAAGCATTGGTATATTCTATTGCTAATCATATGAAAAAATGTTTCTTAAATTGGAATAAAGATACTGTTGAAGATGATGTTATTTTCTCACATTTATTTGAATTATCTCACGGTAAAATAGACATTAGAAATTCTGAAGAAGTACTGTCTGAAAGTAAAAACTTACTAAGAAAAAGAAATTCTCAAGGACAAAGTACTACAAACCACAAGAATAATAAAGGTAAAAATTTCCAACACAAAAATAGAAAAAGATAAGATGGCTTCGTTTAAGATAGAAGGTGGGCATAAATTAAATGGAACCATAACACCACAAGGGGCAAAGAATGAAGCACTTCAAATTCTATGTGCCGTTTTATTAACTCCAGAAAAAGTGACCATCCATAATATTCCTGATATTATAGATATTAATAAATTAATTTTTATTCTAGGAGAATTAGGGGTTAACATTCACAAACTTGGTAAAAACTCATATACTTTTCAAGCAGATAATATACATTTAGAGTATTTAGAATCTCCAGAATTTAAAAGAGATGGAAGTTCTTTACGTGGCTCTATCATGATTGTTGGACCATTATTGACACGTTTTGGGAAAGGATATATTCCTAGACCAGGAGGTGACAAAATTGGAAGAAGAAGATTAGATACTCATTTTGAGGGTTTTATTCGTTTAGGAGCTACCTTTAGATACAATAGAGAAGATTATTTTTACGGAGTTGATGCCCCTGAAGGATTGATAGGAACAGAAATGTTACTAGACGAAGCGTCTGTTACAGGAACTGCAAATATTATCATGGCTTCAGTGTTAGCCAAAGGAACCACCAAAATATACAACGCAGCTTGTGAACCCTATATTCAGCAATTGTCTAAGATGCTAAATAGCATGGGAGCCAATATTAGTGGTGTAGGTTCTAATTTGTTAGTAATAGAAGGAGTACGCTCTCTAGGAGGATGCACTCACAGAGTATTACCAGATATGATTGAGATTGGTAGTTGGATTGGCGTGGCTGCTATGACACAATCTGAGCTAACTATTAAAGATGTTAGTTGGGAAAACCTAGGTCAGATTCCAACTGTTTTTAGAAAACTAGGCATTCTGTTAGAAAAAAAAGGAGATGACATCTACATTCCTTTTCAAGAAAGTTATGAGATACAAAACTATATAGATGGCTCTGTTTTAACGGTTTCAGATGCACCCTGGCCAGGGTTTACGCCAGATCTATTAAGTATTGTTTTAGTAATAGCAACCCAAGCAAAAGGGACTGTTTTAATACATCAAAAAATGTTTGAAAGTCGTTTGTTCTTTGTAGACAAGCTTATAGACATGGGAGCTAAAGTTATTTTATGTGATCCACACAGAGCAACTGTTATTGGTCATAACCGTCAATCACAACTAAAAGCAACTAAAATGACCTCTCCAGATATTAGAGCTGGAATATCTTTATTAATAGCAGCTTTGTCAGCTAAAGGTACAAGCATTATTAATAATATAGAGCAGATAGATAGAGGATATGAAGATATTGAAAATCGTTTGCGATCTTTGGGAGCAAAAATAGAAAGAATAGAAGATTAGTATTTACTAATTTGAATATTTTACTACAAATAGTGTCAGTTTGACACTATTTTTTTATTGGCAAAATTATTGAGAATAAAATGTAAACATTTTAACGAGATTATAAAATGAGTAACAAAGAAAATACACAAGAAGAAGAAATAAAAAATACCGAACAAGAGGCCCAAGTTGAAGAAAGTCAGGAAGTTGTTGTTGAAGAGCCAACTGCTGAGGAACTAATTCAGCAAGAAAAAGATAAATATTTACGCCTGTTTGCTGAGTTTGAAAATTATAAAAAAAGAACTTCTAAAGAACGAATAGAATTATTTAAAACTGCCAGTCAAGAACTTATGACATCTTTACTGCCAATCATGGATGATTTTGACAGAGGCTTAACTGAAATTAAAAAAGTGAAAGACAAGGAGCTTTTAAAAGGGATGCAATTAATTAACGATAAGTTTAAAAACACCCTAACTCTTAAAGGATTAACTGAAATTGAAGTTAAAAAAGGAGACGTATTTGATGCCGAAATTCATGAAGCCATCACACAAATACCTGCACCCTCAGATAAATTAAAAGGAAAAGTGATAGATGCTGTTGAGAAAGGCTATAAGCTAGGAGATAAAATTATACGTTATCCTAAAGTGGTTATAGGACAATCATAAATTATTGCTCTCGTTTTAGAGATGTCAAAAAAAATCACAGATTACTATTCCTTTTTAGGAATAATAAATAAAGAATATGGCAAAACAAGATTATTACGACACATTAGGAATTAGCAAATCTGCTAGTGCAGCTGAAATAAAAAAAGGATATCGTAAGATGGCTATTAAATACCATCCTGATAAAAACCCTGACGATACTTCAGCTGAAGGAAAATTTAAAGAAGCAGCAGAAGCTTATGAAGTTCTAAGTGACGACAATAAGAAAGCGCGTTATGATCAGTATGGTCATGCAGCCTTTGAGGGAGCTCAAGGCGGCGGCGGTTTTGGAGGTGGTGGTATGAATATGGATGATATTTTTAGTCAATTTGGAGATATTTTTGGCGGCGGCGGTTTTGGCGGCGGTTTTGGAGGCTTTGGCGGTGGAAGTCAACGTCAGGCAAGAGTAAAGGGAAGTAATATGCGAATTCGTGTAAAGCTAACCTTAGAAGAAATAGCCAAAGGAGTTGAGAAGAAAGTAAAAGTTCGAAGAAAAATTCAAGCAGACGGGGTTTCTTATAAAACCTGTACTACTTGTAATGGAACTGGGCAGCAGATGCGAGTAACTAATACCATATTGGGCAGAATGCAAACAGCTACTACTTGTGGTACTTGTCAGGGATCTGGTGAAATTATTTCAAGTAAACCCAATGGTGCAGATGCACAAGGATTGGTTGTAAAGGAAGAAACTGTTTCTATAAATATTCCGGCGGGTGTTACAGAAGGAGTTCAATTAAAGGTCGGAGGAAAAGGGAATGAAGCACCCGGCAAAAACTCAATTTCTGGTGATTTATTAGTGTTAATAGAAGAAATTCAGCACGAAACACTAAAAAGAGAGGGAACAAATGTTCATTTTGATTTGTATATAAATTTATCTGAAGCTGCTCTGGGAGAAAGCAAAGAAATTGAAACACTTACTGGAAAAGTTAAAATTAAAATTGAGTCAGGTACTCAGTCTGGTAAAATATTACGACTTAAAGGAAAAGGTCTGCCTAGTATTGAACGCTACGGTACAGGTGATTTTTTAATTCATATTAATGTTTGGACACCACAAGAATTAACAAAAGAACAACGTCAGTTTTTTGAAAAAATGAAAGATGATGAAAATTTTACTCCATCACCAAAAAAATCTGATAAATCATTTTTTGAAAAAGTAAAAGATATGTTTTCTTAATTATTTTTATAATTAAATAATTAGATAAATTAAATAATAAAAACTAAATTTGTTCCTTGTTGTTTCTTAAACAACAAATTTCTTTTTCATAGCAATTTTTTCCCACTCAAGTCATTGAGTGGGTTTCTTTTTAAATAAAAGATTGTACTTTTGAGGACTTAAAGCAGATCTATCTTATCGCTTTTTTAATAAACTAGTCTAAATATTTTTATTTCGTTATAAGAACTTTTAATCAAGTTTAAGAGAAAGAGGAAAGTCCGGACACCAAAGAGTAGCATAGCGGATAACATCCGTCCGATGTAAATCGAGGACTAGTGCAACAGAAAGCAAGTACAGTTCGGCTGTAGTGAAACCAGGTAAACTCTATGCGGTGCAATGTCATGTACATTAGAGTTTGAGGGTAACTCGTCCGATTCTAAGGGGTAGGCAGATGGATTCTAAGAGTAATTTTAGAACTAGATAAATGATAAGACTCTTTTTAAGGGTACAGAATCCGGCTTATTGGTCTGCTTTTTTATTTTTTTATGAAATCTTCAAATAAAAAACAAGAAAGTACTCTTTTCTTGCATTATATCTAATATAAATAGAAATAGTTTTTGTTTATTTATTAATTAAAGCTATCTATTGTTTATTTTTTAAATATCATTCAAAAACCTTAGTTTTGCTGTGCTTTAATATATAGATTAAAAACAGTTTATAATTATAAATTTGAAAGAGTTTTATATTATATTAATTCAGTTTGTAGACGCAACAATAAAAGTTATGAGAAAACTTCTGATTGTTTCATTGAACAACCTTTAATATTGAAAAATTTTTAAATGAACCTATACGAAGATTATCTAAAAGAGATTGATGAAAGAAAAACTCAAGGACTTCATCCAAAACCAATTGATGACATAGAATTATTAAGTGTTATTATTTCACAAATTAAAGATTTAAATAATCCGTATCGAAAAGACTCTCTAAATTTTTTTATTTACAATGTATTGCCAGGGACAACTAGTGCTGCCATAGTAAAAGCTGAATTTTTAAAGGAAATTATTTTAGGTGTATCAGTAATAAAAGAAATTTCAACTGAATTTGCTTTTGAACAATTGTCACACATGAAAGGTGGGCCTTCTATAGCTGTTTTATTAGATTTATCCCTAGGGAAAAATAAGGAGACTTCTAAAGAAGCAGCAAAAGTTTTGAAGACTCAGGTTTTCTTATATGATGCCGATACAGAGCGTCTTGAAAAGGCATACAAAAAGGGTAATGTAACAGCAAAAGATATTATTGAGAGTTTTGCAAAAGCTGAGTTTTTTACAAAGCTACCAGACATAGAAGAGGAAATAAATGTAGTTACTTTTGTTGCTGGTATAGGAGATATTTCTACTGATTTACTCTCTCCTGGTGGGGATGCTCACTCAAGATCAGACCGTGAATTTCATGGTCAGTGTTTATTTGAGCATAATAAAGATATGCAAAATGAGCTTTTAGCATTAAAAAAACAGCATCCAAACAAGCGCGTAATGCTAGTTGCAGAAAAAGGAACTATGGGAGTAGGTTCATCAAGAATGTCAGGTGTAAATAATGTAGCACTTTGGACAGGAGTTAAAGCTAGTCCTTTTGTTCCATTTATTAACATAGCTCCAGTTATTGCCGGAACAAATGGAATATCACCAATTTTTCTAACAACTGTTGGTGTAACTGGGGGTATTGGTTTAGATCTTAAAAATTGGGTAAAACAAAAAGATATCGATGGAAACACCATCACTGATGGAGACGGTGAGCCAGTTTTAAAACAAGAATACTCCGTAGAAACAGGAACTGTTTTCACCATCAACACTAAGAAGAAGAAACTTTATTATGGAGATCATGAATTAAAAGATATATCTGCAGCATTCACACCACAGAAAATGGAGTTTATGAAAGCAGGAGGTTCATATGCTGTTGTATTCGGTAAAAAACTTCAAACTATTGCTGCTAAAATTTTAGGAATTACACCAGCTCAAGTATATGCTACTTCAAAAGAAATATTTCACAAAGGACAAGGGTTAACTGCAGTAGAAAAGATCTTTAATAAAAATGCAGTAGGAACAGCTCCAGGTAAAATATTACATGCAGGTTCAGATGCACGTGTAGAGGTTAATATTGTAGGTTCTCAAGATACCACTGGATTAATGACTTCTCAGGAGTTAGAAATGATGGCAGCTACAGTTATTTCTCCAATTGTAGATGGTGCATATCAGTCTGGTTGTCATACAGCATCAGTTTGGGACGATAAGTCTAAGGCTAATATTCCAAGATTGATGAAGTTTATGAATGGTTTTGGATTAATTACAGCACGTGATCCTAAAGGAGAATATCACGCAATGACCGATGTAATTCATAAAGTATTAAATGATATCACTATTGATGAT
>CAZAIL010000120.1:0-6398 GCA_964485155.1 uncultured Flavobacterium sp. | reverse complement strand
CATGCAAGATGAAGCAATTTTTAAAGATACATCTGAAACCATTCGAAAAGCATTAATGAGTACTTTTGAGAAAAATAGCAATAAAAAAGAAATTTGTAAGACAGCATTTGAAATAGCCTTAAAGCAACTAATTTAATTTAAATAAATAGTATGGAGTTATTGGTCATCACCGTATTTGTAATAGGATATTTAGGGATAACATTAGAACATAATATAAAGCTAGATAAGTTAATACCAGCATTGGCTATGATGGCTATTTGTTGGGCAATTGTAGCTTTAGGAATTGATTCATTTTCTAATTGGTTTGATTCATCAAATCATGCGCTTGTAGAAGGGTTTACTGAAATGGCACATGATGATAAAATGCATTTAGCAGAAGAAACATTGTTGCATCATTTAGGGAAAACTGCTGAAATATTGGTATTTCTTCTAGGAGCAATGACCATTGTTGAGATTATTGATTATTTCAACGGATTTTCAACAATTAAAGGATATATAAAGACGAATAGTAAGAAAAAAATATTATGGATTTTCTCTATACTAGCATTCATTTTATCAGCTATTATTGATAATCTAACAGCGACGATAGTTTTAATATCAATACTTCAGAAAATTGTAAAGAAGAGAGATGAAAGAATTTGGTTTGCTGGCTTAATAATTATTGCTGCAAATGCTGGGGGTGCTTTTTCTCCCATAGGTGATGTGACAACCACCATGCTTTGGATTGGGAATAAAGTAACCACAGGTAAACTATTTATGTATTTATTCATTCCGTCATTAGTGTGTATGGTAGTTCCGTCTTTTATAGCATCATTTTTAAAACCTTTTCAGGGAACCATAAATACTCAAGATGATCATGATAATGTATCAGAACAAAAGGGAAAACACAGTGCAAGTATGTTGTATCTAGGACTAGGAGCCATTATTTTTGTGCCTATTTTTAAAACAATTACACATCTGCCTCCTTATGTTGGTATGATGTTATCATTAGCAATTGTTGCTGCTTTTGCTGAAATCTTTAGTAGAAGAAAATTTTCCTTAACAGACTTTAATACAGAGGGAGAATCAATAGAAAAAAATTATCACAGTCCTGTTCATAGCTCTTTGTCTAAAATAGAAATGCCAAGTATTCTTTTTTTCTTAGGAATTTTAATGGCGGTAGCAGCATTAGAATCTTTAGGTATTTTATTTGGTTTTGCTGATACTTTAAAAGAAAGTATTCCGCTTTTAGGAACAGAGCTTCAAGGTACTAAAGTTTCAGATACCGTAGTGATGTTGTTAGGTGTAGGATCTGCTGTTATAGACAATGTTCCATTGGTAGCAGCTAGTTTAGGAATGTTTACCGAATCGTTAGACAACCCATTATGGCATTTTATAGCATTTTCTGCAGGTACAGGAGGCAGCATGTTAATCATAGGGTCAGCGGCTGGAGTTGTAGCTATGGGGATGGAGAAAATTGATTTTTTTTGGTATTTAAAAAAGATATCTTGGTTAGCCCTCATTGGCTTTTTAGTAGGATCTCTATCATTTATAGTCATCAGAGATTTTATCTAGAATATAAAATCGATAAATTTTCATTTTCTTTCAAACAATTTATATTTAAAAATTTCGTTTAGTGTAACAGAACTTAAAAAGATTATTAATGTTATTATTTTTACAAGAAACTCCTGGAGTTTTAGAAGCTATTTCAGATGAAAAAACACTATCCATATACAAATTAATTGTAGATGGAGGTCTTGGAGGCCAAATTATTATTAGCATTCTATTTGTTTTGTTGGCAGTTTCTTTATACATCTATTTTGAAAGATTTTTTGCCATAAAAGCTGCTTCTAAAGTTGATAAAAATTTCATGAATCAAATAAAAGACTATGTTTCTAATGGAAAATTAGACGCTGCTACTGTTTTGTGTAAAAAAACAAATTCACCAACAGCGAGATTAATTGAAAAAGGAATTTCAAGGATAGGAAAACCTCTTGAGGATATAAACAAAGCTATAGAAAATGCTGGAAAATTAGAAGTATATCAGCTAGAAAGAAATGTAAGTGTTATTGCAACCATTGCAGGAGCCGCTCCAATGATTGGTTTTTTAGGAACTGTCATTGGGATGATTGTTGCCATTCACGAAATAGCAAATGCTGGAGGTCAAATAGATATTAAATTACTATCAGATGGTTTATATACAGCCATGACCACAACAGTAGCGGGATTAATTGTTGGTATTATTGCCTATATCACTTACAATCATATTGTGGTAAGAACTGACAAGGTCATGTATCAGATGGAGGCCAAAACTGTTGAGTTTTTAGACCTATTAAACGAACCGATCTAATGAATTTAAGAGGAAGAAATAAAGTCAATCCAAATTTCAATATGTCGTCTATGACAGATATTGTTTTTTTGTTACTCATTTTTTTTATGCTAACCTCAACACTAGTTACAGTTAGTGCCATAGATGTATTGTTACCAAAAGCAGGAGGGAAAACAGAAAATAATACTTCAGTAGCAGTTTCAATCACAGATAAATCTAAATTTTATATCGACAAAACTTTTGTGAGTGAAAAAAACTTAGAAATTGAAATTTTAACTAAAGTAGGAATTGATAAGAAAAAAACCGTTGTCATTAGAGGTGATCAAAATGTTCCCTATAAAAATGTGATGAAAGTCATAGATATTGCCAATAGGAATAAACTTAAAATGATTTTAGCTGTCAAAGGAAAATAATGGCAATTTTAGATACCACACATAAACGTAAATCTACAGCAATAACATCGGCTATTTTGATTGCGTTTCTATGGATTATTTTTAGTTTTGGAATGCAATATCAAGATCCGCCAACTGAATACGGAATAGCTATAAACTTTGGAATTACAGATAAAGGTAGCGAGAAACCAGAAAACACTCCTGTTAAAAAAGCACCAGTTCAAGAGATTGAAGAAGAAAAGTTAGAGGAAGTTGTCAAAGAAATTCCAAAAGAAATTATGGATGAAGAAGTTCTTTCTCAAACCGAGAAAGATGCACCGATTATAGAAAAGCCAAAAGAAGTACTAAAAAAAGAAGTACCTAAAAAAGAAAACCCAGTACCTAAACCAATTCTAAAAAAGCCATCAAAAAATACTCTAAAAGCTTTTGATAACTTACTAAAAGGAACTACTTCTGATGGAAAGCCAACAGGAGAAGGTGATGATTATAAAGAGGGGTTAAAAGGTGATAAGAATGGTGATCCAACTTCTACAAAATATTACGGGAATACCGGAAAATTAAGAGATAGCAATTACAATTTAGCTGGGAGGAATGCTTTAAGCAAGCCAATAGAGCAACCCGATTGTCAAGAAGAAGGAACTGTTGTTGTTAGCATAGAGGTTGATAAAAACGGTAAAGTTATTAGAGCAGTTTCAGGCGTAAAAGGAACTAATAATTCTGCTAATTGCTTACTTAAGCCAGCGAGAGAAGCTGCGTTAAGAACCACATGGAACGCGGATCCCAATGCACCATCTAAACAAAAAGGAACAATTATTTATAAGTTTTCACTCATCAAATAATGACCTATCAAGAAACCATTGATTGGATGTTTTCTCAATTACCGATGTATCAACGTCAAGGGAAAACAGCTTTTAAAAAAGATTTAACAAACATCATTGCTTTTTGTGATATCTTAAAAAACCCGGAAGAGAATTTTGTTTCAATACATGTTGGAGGAACCAATGGAAAAGGATCTACATCTCACATAATTTCTAGTATTTTGCAAGAGGCAGGGTATAAAGTTGGTTTATACACTTCACCACATTTAAAAAACTTCACAGAAAGAATTCGAATCAATGGAGAAGAAATTTCTCAAAAGTATGTTGCTGATTTCATCACAAAAAACACTCTTTTTTTAAAAAAACAACAACTCTCTTTTTTTGAAATGACAGTTGGCTTGGCCTTTGACTATTTTGCTTCACAAAAAGTGGATATAGCTATTGTAGAAGTTGGTTTAGGTGGCAGACTAGATTCTACGAATATTATTTACCCAAAAGTTTCAGTAATCACTAATATTGGCCATGATCATACACAGTTTTTAGGAGATACCCTACCAGAAATAGCCTTTGAAAAAGCAGGAATAATTAAAAAGAACACACCTATTATTATTGGTGAAAAACAAGAAGAAGTTATTGATGTATTTCTCAAGAAAGCACTAGAAATGAATGCTGTGATCTCATTTGCATCCGATAAAAAATATGATTTTGAAACTGATTTATTAGGAGCTTATCAAAAGAAGAATGTATCAACAGCCATACACGCAATAAAAGCATTAAAGGATTTTACAATTTCTGAAAATCATATACACAAAGGTTTACTAAATGTTGTGAGAAATACTAATTTTAAAGGAAGGTGGCAGATTTTGAATGTAGCGCCAAGAGTTATATGTGATACAGCCCATAATAAAGAAGGATTGCATTATGTAATGCATCAAATGGTAAGTCAGACAGCTAAAAAAGTACACATAGTATTAGGTGTTGTTAATGATAAAAAATTGGAGGAGATACTTCCTCTTTTTCCTCAAGATGCTAGTTATTATTTTTGTAAGCCAAACATTCCAAGAGGTTTGAATGAACATGAATTACAATCAAAAGCAACACGTTTTGGCTTGTTAGGGAACACATACAACTCCGTGAATGAAGCATACTTGACTGCTATTTCCAATGCAGAAAAAGAAGATATTGTATTTGTTGGAGGTAGTACATTTGTAGTAGGGGAAGTAGTTTGAAAAAGTGAGGATAATACATTAATTAGTAGAACCCATCCCTTTTTTGTAATTTTGAATCTTAAATAAATAAATTAAGACCATCAACAAACGCTTGTAATGGAGATAAAAAAATTAGCTCAAGAAGTATTTGAAATAGAAGCAAAAGAAATTGCAAATCTAAGTCTTAGACTAACAGACGATTTTGAGAAATCTATTAATGCTATTCTAGAAAGTTCTGGAAAGCTAATAGTCTCTGGAATGGGAAAATCTGGGATTATAGGAAAGAAAATTGCGGCAACTTTTGCAAGTACAGGAACGCCAAGTTTTTTCTTGCATCCAGGGGATGCTTATCATGGAGATTTGGGAATGATTGAAGAAAATGATGTTGTGTTGCTAATTTCAAATTCTGGTGAAACAGATGAAGTTTTAAAACTCATTCCATTTTTAAAACATCAAAAAAACTGCACCATTTCTATGAGCGGGAATGATAATTCTACTTTAGCAAAAAACACAAATTATCACCTAAACATCGCTGTAGAGAAAGAGGCGTGTCCGTTATTTTTAGCACCAACTTCTTCCACAACTGCAACTTTAGTGATGGGAGATGCACTAGCTGTAACATTAATGAAGTTAAGAGATTTTAAAGAAGAAAATTTTGCAAAATTTCACCCTGGTGGTAGTCTTGGGAGAAGGCTCCTCACAACCGTAGGTGATGTGATGAAAAAGCATGAATTACCCATTACAAATTCTAATGCAACCATTAAAGAAGTCATTCAAAGAATAACTGAAGGAAAGTTAGGTCTGATAGTTGTTTCAGATGAAAATGGAATTAATGGCGTTATTACTGATGGAGATATTCGACGAGCTATGGAATCTAGAGAAAAAGAATTTTTTGGTTTATTAGCCAAGGATTTAATGAGCCTTCATCCAAAGTTAATTGATGAAAGTGAAAAATTGATTACTGCAAGTACTATTATGAGTGAAAATAAAATTAATTCTTTGCTCGTTGTAAATGCTATGAATGATTTTGTAGGTGTGGTTCAAATGTATGATTTAGGTGTGTAACTCATGAAAAAAGTAATCGTAATTCCTGCCAGACTAGATTCTTCTAGATTACCAAAAAAAGTTTTGTTAGACCTAAAAGGGAAGACAGTAATACAAAGAGTCTATGAGCAATGTCTAAAAGTTTCCAATATAGATGCTGTCTATATTGCTACAGATAGTCTAGAAATAAAAGATATTTGTGACACTTTTACAAGTAATGTTATGCTTACAAAAAGCACCCATCAATCTGGAACAGATAGAATAGGTGAGGCGGTAGCCTTCATTGATTGCGATATTGTTATCAATGTTCAAGGAGATGAGCCATTTATAGAACCAACCTTAATAGAGGAATTGGTAAACTCATTTGAAAATTCAGAAATTTCTATGGCGAGTGCTATGAGTAGAATTAATGATGTCAAAGATTTACAAAACAGTAATGTGGTAAAAGTAACGGTTGATGATCAAAAAAATGCACTCTATTTTTCTAGGTCACTTATTCCATTCCCAAGAGATTTTAAAGAACTACTAAGCTCTGATAAGGTACTAGAAAAGCATGTTTTTTTCAGACATATCGGTATCTACGGGTATCGGAAAGAATTTTTATTAGATTATATAAAAATGAATCAAA
>CAZAIL010000119.1:0-6439 GCA_964485155.1 uncultured Flavobacterium sp. | reverse complement strand
AAAAGACAGCTTTTTTATTGAACTAACATTAAATAGACGATGTTATAAAATTAAATAAATTACTTTTGTTCTATGTCTATAGAAGTACAAGCTGTTTCAAAATCTTACGGAACTCAATTAGCGTTAAAAGAAATAAGTTTCTCTGCTAAAAAAGGAGAAATTATTGGGTTTTTAGGGCCAAATGGTGCTGGAAAATCTACCATGATGAAGATTTTAACAGGTTATATTTCACCAAGTAAAGGAACTGTTTTTGTGTCAGGGATTAATGTGTTAACAAACCCAATAGAGGCAAAGGCTACCATAGGATATCTTCCAGAACAAAACCCCTTGTACCAAGAGATGTACGTAAAGGAATATTTACAGTTTCAAGCAGCTATTTTTAAGGTTTCAAAAGAAATGATTGCCACAGTTATTAAAACCGTGGGGCTTACGCCAGAAGTTCACAAGAAAATAAGTCAGCTTTCAAAAGGATACCAACAACGGGTAGGAATTGCAGCAGCTATTTTACACAATCCAGATGTGTTAGTCTTAGATGAACCAACCACAGGATTAGATCCAAACCAATTACAAGAAATAAGAACTTTAATTAAAGACTTAGGAAAAGAGAAAACAATTTTATTTTCTACTCATATCATGCAAGAAGTAGAGGCTGTTTGCGATCGGGTGATTATTATTAAAAAAGGAGAGTTGCTTTTAGATGCATCTATGAAAGATCTAAAACAAAGCAATGAACAAATCATAGAAGTTACGTTTGATTATAAGCTCGAAGAGCAATTTATTAAGAAGTTGCCAAATATGATATCCTATAAAAATAACTTCGATAATACCTGGTATTTAAGCTTTCAATCTTCAGAAGATATGAGGCCTGTTATTTTTGATTTTGCACAAGAAAATGGCTTAAAAATCTTAGAATTAAGTTCTAAAAACCAACGTTTAGAAACTCTTTTTACAGAGCTAACTGCCTAATTTAATTTAAAATTAACATGTTGGTCTTCAAGTATTTTTAAGAGCTCACTACTAATTTTTACTTTGGTATTCCTGCTAGGAACATCTAACTCTATTTCTTCTGCCACATCATAGATCACAAAACGAAGTGATTGCTTTCCTTCATGAGCTTTAAATAAGGTGTTGAAATTTTGTATAGATTTTTCATGCACCTCTTCAATAGGTATTTTTATGGTTACCTTTTTGCATAAATCATCCATGACGTCGTGTAACAATTTAAATTCTGTGAATTTTAATCTTGCATCACCTTCTACACCTTCTTTATTTACCCATCCTTTTTGAATGGTAGATCTCACAAATAAGAAAGAATTAGGAACAAAAAAATGTTTAAACTTTAAGTAATCTTCTCCAAAAATCCGAAACTCAAAACTGTCTAAGTAATCTTCAATAAAGAAAGATGCCCATCCTTTTCCAGCTTTTGATACTCTGTGTTGGACTTCTGTGATAATCCCTGCAAAAACTAAATTAGTACCCACATATTTTTGTAAATCTCCTTTAAAGTGAGCAACACTTGCATTGCAAAACTTTAGTTCATTTTTAAAATCATCTAGAGGGTGTGCAGAAATATAAATACCAACTACTTCTTTTTCTTTGGCAAGCTCTTCCATATTTCCCCAAACGTCACATTCAGGAATTTCTGGTTCTGGAAATTGAACATCAGAAGCTTCACCAAATAATGATACTTGAGCTGAGTTTAAATTTTCTTGGTATTTATTTCCATAACGAATAGCTTTCTCTATAAAAGTCTGACCTTTTTCATCTTCTGCAAAATATTGCGCTCTGTGTGCACTAGAAAAAGAATCAAAACCACCAGCTAAAATTAAACCGTCAAAGGCTTTTTTATTGGCAGCTCTTAAATCTACTCTTTTAGTTAGGTCAAAAATTGATGTAAAATGTCCGTTTTCTTTTCGTTCTTTAATAATTGCTTTTACAGCAGAACTACCCACACCTTTAATTGCGCCCATTCCAAAACGAACAGCCCCTTGTTTATTTACAGAGAATTTTAGATAGGATTCGTTTACATCTGGCCCTAAAACTTCTAAGCCCATAGATTTACATTCTTCCATAAAAAATGAAACAGACTTTATGTCATTCATATTGTTAGACAGAACAGAAGCCATATATTCTGCAGGATAGTGTGCTTTTAAATAGGCTGTTTGATAGGCAATCCATGCATAACATGTAGAGTGAGATTTATTAAAAGCGTAGGATGCAAAAGCTTCCCAATCTTTCCATATTTTTTCTAGCTTTTCTGCCTCATGACCTTTTTCTCCTGCTTGCTCTATAAACTTAGGCTTCATTTTTGCCAAGACAGCGGCTTGTTTTTTTCCCATTGCTTTTCGAAGTACATCCGCTTCACCTTTGGTGAAATTAGCAAGTTTTTGAGAGAGCAACATCACCTGTTCTTGGTAGACAGTAATCCCATAGGTTTCAGCTAAATATTCTTCCATAGCTGGCAAGTCATATTCAATATCTTCTTTTCCGTGCTTTCTATTGATAAAAGAAGGAATATATTCCATAGGGCCCGGTCTATACAATGCATTCATTGCAATTAAATCTCCAAAAACAGTCGGTTTTAGAGCACGCATGTGTTTTTGCATCCCTGGTGATTCATATTGAAAAATTCCAATGGTTTCTCCGCGTTGAAATAATTCATATGTTTTTACATCATCTAGTGGAAAAGTTTCTGGATCTAATAGAACTCCGTGGCGTGCTTTTACAATTTTTACTGTGTCTTTTATCAGAGTTAAGGTTTTTAATCCTAAGAAATCCATTTTCAATAGCCCTGCACTTTCCACTACAGAATTGTCAAACTGGGTAACATACATATCTGAATCCTTTGCCAAGGCAATTGGTACAAAATTGGTAATATCTGAGGGTGTAATAATAACCCCACATGCATGAGTTCCTGTGTTTCTAACAGAACCCTCTAGAATAGTTGCTTTGTTGATGGTTTCAGATTCTATTCCATTTCCTTCAGACATGACTCTTAGTTCGTTAACCATGTCTTTTTCTTCAGAACGTAAGGCAGCAATCTTGCCTTTGCTTTTATCGTCTGTTCCAAAAATATCTTTTAGTTTGATGTTTGGTATTAATTTGGCAATTCGATCGGCTTCAAATAGAGGCAGATCTAAGACTCTTGCAGTATCACGAATTGAAGATTTTGCAGCCATGGTTCCATAAGTAATAATCTGGGCTACTTGATTAGACCCATATTTACTAATTACATAATCCATCACTCGACCTCTTCCTTCATCGTCAAAATCTATGTCAATATCTGGCATAGATACACGTTCTGGATTCAGAAAACGCTCAAAAAGCAAATCGTATTTAATCGGGTCAATATTGGTAATCCATAGGCAATACGCTACTACAGAACCTGCAGCAGAACCTCGACCTGGCCCCACAGAAACATCCATATTTCTAGCTTCCCGTATAAAATCTTCTACAATCAAGAAATATCCTGGATATCCTGTATTTTCAATAACACCTAATTCAAAATCTAAGCGTTCTTTAATAGCTTCTGTAATATCGCCATAGCGTTTTTTTGCTCCAATAAAAGTAAGATGTTTTAGGTAGTCATTTTCACCTCTTTTTCCACCATCATCTTTATCTTCTTTGGCTTGAAATTTATCTGGAATATCAAAAGCAGGCAATAATACATCACGAGCCAATGAGAACACCTCTATTTTATCAACAATTTCTTGAATATTACTGATGGCTTTTGGAATATCAGCAAACAACAACTTCATTTCTTCTGTTGATTTGAAATAGTATTCATCATTAGGTAAGCCATATCTGTAGCCTCTTCCTTTTCCTTTTGGAGTTGCTTGTTTTTCTCCTTCTTTTACACACAGTAAAATATCATGGGCATTGGCGTCTTCTTTGTTGAGATAAAATATATTATTGGTTGCAACAACTTTAACAGCGTGTTTTTTAGCGAATTTTAAGAGCGTTTCATTTACAATGCGCTCATCTTCTTGGTTGTGTCGCATTAGTTCAATGTAGAAATCATCGGCAAACTGTTCTTTCCACCAAACTAGGGCATCTTCTGCCTGTTTTTCTCCAACATTTAATATTTTACTAGGTACTTCACCGTAGGTGTTTCCTGTTAATACAATGATGTCTTCTTTGTATTGCTCAATAACTTTACGGTCTATTCTTGGTACATAATAGAATCCATTGATAAAGGCAATGGAAGACATTTTTGCAAGGTTGTGATACCCTTTTTTAGTTTTAGCCAGTAAAACAATCTGATATCCATTGTCTTTTCTTTTCTTATCTAAGTGGTCTTCACAAACATTAAACTCACATCCTAAAATAGGTTTTAGAATGGTTTCTTCTGCAGCTTCACCATTTTCTTCTGAGATCTCATTTTTGGCAAGTGCTTGTTTGTTGTGTTTTAAAATGGCACTTACAAAATGAAAAGAAGCCATCATGTTTCCTGTATCTGTTAAAGCAATAGCAGACATATTGTCTTTGGCAGCGGCTTTTACAATATTTCCAATTTGAATGGTAGATTGTAATACAGAAAATTGTGTATGATTGTGTAAATGAGCAAACTGAACGTTTTCTAATTCAGACAATCCAGCTGAGGTAGTAGTGGTTGTTTTGGTTTCTTTTAGAGACGCAAGGCGCTTTCTGATTTTTTCACTTTCTTTTTTAAGATTGATGTGTTTTAAACCAATAACCTCAATAGGTTTGGGATTGGCTTTTGAAAAATTCTGAAAATATGTTTCATCAACATCTAATTTTTCTTTAGAGAATTCTCGCAAACGAATTAATTCCAAGAAACATCGTGTAGTTGCTTCAACATCTGCAGTAGCATTGTGAGCATCTCCAAAACCTACACCAAATAAATGCTTGTGTAATTCTGTTAAAGTGGGTAATTTAAATTTTCCGCCACGACCTCCAGGAATTTGACATAATTGTGCGGTATGTTCTGTACAGGTATCTAAAATAGGAAGCGTTGTTAAGTTACTTGTAACCCCCAACCTATGAAACTCACATCCCATAATATTAAGGTCAAAGTTTAAATTCTGACCTACAATAAAAGTTGTTTTTTGCAAAACTTCATTAAATAGTTGTAGTCCTTCTTGCAATGAAATTCCTTGTTCTTGAGCTAATTCTGTAGAAATTCCATGAATACGTTCTGCATCATACGGAATATTAAAACCGTCTGGTTGAAGAAGAAAATCATGGTGTTCTATGATGTTTCCCATATTGTCATGCAACTGCCATGCAATTTGAACGCATCTTGGCCAGTTGTTTGTGTCGGTCATAGGAGCGTTCCAACTCTTTGGCAACCCAGTGGTTTCCGTGTCAAAAATTAAGTACATAGTTGCGGATTTCTTGTGTAGAAATTAGTAGTATAAAAGTACTAAAAACAGCTCGGAAAATACGCTAAGAGTTATTCGGTTTTATTAACAATTAAGACTTGTTAATAAAGTCAATAGTTTTCTTTAAAACAATGCTAAAATCCTCAGGTAATTTATCTTCAAGCCAAGGTTGTGAGGCTCCAAAAACATGATTGGCTTTTGGGAGTAACATTAATTCACTAGCAGGATTCCATTGATGCAAATTTTCTGCATGTATTACTGAGACTGCAAGATCTCCTTCTCCATGAAATATTAACTGCGGAATGCTTAGTTGTTTTACTGCTTTTTTAACATCTAAACGTTCTTTGTTTTTACTATAATTATGGTAAAATTGTATATAATGAGGCATTTTTTGTTTGGTTCTCCCATTAACTATATATAAGACACCGTCTTTTTTCCATTGTTCTAATTCAGCTCCTTGTTCAAACATAGATCTATTGAGATCACAAACAGCAGCCCAAGTAACCAGTTTTTTAATTCTTGCATCTTCCGAAGCTTTTAAGATAGCAATAGCACCCCCTCTAGAGTGCCCAATTAAGATGATATTATTAATATCTATCTCATCTTTAAATTCTTCAGCAGTACTAACCCAGTTAATGACGCTTTCTAAGTCATCTAACTCTATCATATAATTATTGTTTCCAAAGGCTTCTAAGTCTGGGAAATCAATAGGTTGTTCTGGCGTACCTCCATTATGAGAAAAGTTAAATTTTATGAGAGCAACACCTCCTTCTAAAAAGGTGGAAGCCATAAGATCAAAAGCACCCCAATCTTTGTATCCTTTATATCCATGACAAAAAATAACAAGCGGTTTTCTTGTGTTTGTTTTATGATAATACAGATTAGAAACTATGGGCTTACCATGCGTTCCTTTAATAAGATTGTTTTTTATACACTTCATAATGAAAGACTAAAATTAATGAAAGTTTCCTATTTTTTATATAATTCATGTAACAAATATGTACTTTAGTTGTCTAATTTAATAAACTTATAAAAATATAAAGATGAAAAAAATTCTATTATTTGTAGTTGCCATTGCTACTAGTATTTCTGTA
>CAZAIL010000118.1:0-6440 GCA_964485155.1 uncultured Flavobacterium sp. | reverse complement strand
AATTTTTCCGGTAACACCATTTAAATTTCCAACAATAATTCGCATACGTAGTTTGCAGTCTTCTGATTCAATAATAGAAAAATCTTCTTTCTTAACATGTTGATAATTAGCCGGCATCATTTTTTTAGACGCTGGAAGATTAATCCATAATTGAATTCCTTCAATGGTTCCTCCTTTTTTTACAAATTCTTTTGATGGCCCTTCTGCATGAATAATACCTCTTCCAGCTGTAGTCCATTGTACATCTCCAGCCCTTACAATACTTTCGTTACCCAATGAATCTCTATGAAGCTGTTCTCCTTGTAAAACAAAAGTAACAGGTTCAAATCCACGATGAGGATGTGGGCCTAAGTCTAAGGGATTCACCACTTCATTAATAATAAAAGGTCCATAGTGGTGCAAGAGAATAAATGGATCTATCATTTCTATTTCATTCGTAGGTAGTGGTTGTCTCAAACGAATATCACCCATCATTACATAGTCACTTGTTCCAATATTTTTTGCTGAGTTATATGTTACTATATTATTTTCCATGGAAATTATTTTCACAAATTTTTTTTATCTCATTTTATCTAACAAACTACTTAAAGTAGTGGCTTCTACTTCTGTTAAATTTTCTAAAAAATCTAATTTTGAATCAACATCTATCAGTTTCAATAACTCTAATCCATCTTCACTAATACTAATAAAAACTACTCTTCTATCATCATTACACCTAATACGGTCAATCAATTTTTTATCGCATAATTTATCCATTAAACGAGTAGCATTTGGTGATCTATCAATCATTCTGTCTTTAATGACTTGTACTTTTATAGCTTCACCTGCACCACGTAAAATTCTTAAAATATTATATTGCTGGGGTGATATACCATAGGGTCTAAAAAATTCGTTTTCAAGACTGTGTATCCAATTGGCTGTATATTTGATATTAATTAACGCCTTTATCTTATCATTTTTAAAGGTAGAATTGATGTCTTTAGATATATCTCCCATTATTAGCCTCTTAATTTTAAATCCTTCATAATACTATTAAATTCATCTGATGAGGGAGTTAAATATATGGCATCATCTACAAATAGTGTTGGAAACTTCAACTGGCCTTCGTACAAAGATTTTGTATGAGATTTCGCATGTTCGTCTTTAAAAATATCTTTGTATTCAAAAACAACCTCTGCCATTTTTAAAAAATTTTTAAAAGCAACGGTGTGAGCATGTCCTTGTTTACCGTACAATGTAATTTTCATGAATTTAAGTTTTGTTTCTAGGATAAACTTATAAAAATTATTTTTATATTCCAAGGAATATAATTCTTTCGTAATTATTTCAATGTTTTTGAAAATGTGTGAACCTTAGAAAGCAATTCCTTTAAAATTTCATCATTTACAATTTTATTTTCTTGAAAATTATCATAAAAATTAGGCAAAGAAAATGTAATTACATCGCTAGCTCCTGCATGAGGAAGGTAATTTGACGCTGTTTCTAAGACAGATGCCCCACCTCTTCCTCCTGGTGATGTTGCTAATAATAAAACTGGATGATTGTTAAATATCTCTCTATTTATTCTTGACAACCAATCTAATATACTTTTAAATGCGGCAGCATAGGAGCCATTATGTTCGGCAAGTGAGACTACATATCCATCAAAATTTTTCATGTATTGGCTTAAATTTAGTAGTTTTTCTGGAAATCCTTTTTTTTCTTCATCAGCACTATATACTGGTGCTAAATATTCAGTAAGATCTATCACTTCAATAATTGTGTTAGTTACTAAGTTTGCAGTGTATGATGCTAATTGTTTGTTAATAGATGTGGAACTGGTACTTCCTCCAAAGGCAAGAATTTTTTTCATAATTTTTCTAGTTATTTAATTAGTTATCAAAGTTAAGAAAAAGTATTATATATTCCAAGGAATATAAAACCATGGTAAATAATTAAAGTTTACGCTACATCATTGTATAAAAAAGGCAAACTTTTGTAAATTCGCATTAAATACTCTTCGAATGGATATCAACTTCAATAAAAATGAAGATTACAACAAGCTTTTAATTAGTGATTTAAAAAAAAGATTGATAAAAGTAAAACTTGGTGGTGGTCAACAAAAAATTGACAAACATCATGAAAAGGGTAAAATGACCGCAAGAGAACGAATAGATTATTTATTAGATTCTAATGCTAAGAGTATTGAAATTGGCGCTTTTGCTGGAGAAAACATGTATAAAGACCATGGAGGCTGCCCATCTGGTGGTGTGATTGTTAAAATTGGATACATTCAAAAAAAACAATGTATAGTTGTTGCTAATGATGCTACTGTAAAAGCTGGAGCCTGGTTTCCAATTACTGCAAAGAAAAATCTTCGAGCTCAGGAAATTGCCATAGAAAACAAATTACCTATCATATACTTAGTAGATAGCGCAGGAGTTTATTTGCCTCTACAAGATGAAATATTTCCAGATAAAGAACATTTTGGTCGTATATTCAGAAACAATGCAATAATGAGCAGTCAAGGAATTACTCAAATTTCTGCCGTCATGGGAAGCTGTGTTGCTGGAGGTGCTTATTTACCAATTATGAGTGATGAAGCTTTGATTGTAGATAAAACTGGAAGCATCTTTTTGGCAGGAAGTTATTTAGTAAAAGCAGCTATTGGAGAAAGTATTGATAATGAAACATTGGGTGGAGCAACGACGCATTGTGAAGTTTCTGGTGTTACTGACTATAAGGCAAAAGATGACAAAGATGCTCTTACTACTATTAAAAATATTATTGATAAAATTGGGGATTTTGATACCGCTGGTTTTAACAGAGCAGCTCCTTTAAAACCAAAAGAGAAAGAAGAAGAAATTTTTGGAATCTTACCAAAAGCACGTAATGAACCCTATGATATGAAAGAAATTATCAAACGAATTGTTGATAGTTCTGAATTTGATGAATATAAAGAAGGTTTTGGAAAAACAATCATTACAGCTTATGCACGCATAGACGGCTGGGCGGTTGGAATTGTTGCAAATCAGCGAAAAGTAGTAAAAACTAAAAAAGGAGAAATGCGGTTTGGTGGTGTCATTTATTCTGATTCTGCAGATAAAGCCACTCGGTTTATTGCCAACTGTAATCAGAAGAAAATTCCACTGTTATTCTTACAAGATGTCACTGGTTTTATGGTGGGTTCTAAATCTGAGCATGGTGGCATTATTAAAGACGGAGCTAAAATGGTAAATGCCGTTAGCAATTCTGTGGTGCCAAAATTTACAATTATTATAGGGAATTCATACGGTGCTGGAAATTATGCCATGTGTGGCAAAGCATACGATCCAAGATTAATTGCAGCGTGGCCTAGTGCAGAACTGGCTGTAATGAGTGGTAATTCTGCTGCGAAGGTTTTATTACAAATAGAAACAGCTTCTTTAAAAAAGAAAGGTGAAAAAATTACTCCAGAAAAAGAAACTGAATTATTTGATAAAATTAAATCTCGTTATGATGATCAAATCTCTCCTTATTATGCCGCCGCTAGAATTTGGACAGATGCAGTAATTGATCCTTTAGATACAAGAACTTGGGTTTCTATAGGTATTGAAGCGGCCAACCATGCGCCTATTGAAAAGAAGTTTAATTTAGGTGTGATTCAAGTTTAGTTACTAAAAAACAATTAAATAATATACCAGTAGTTTAAAATAACAAATTAATTATGGGAAGAGCATTCGAATTTCGAAAAGCAAGAAAAATGAAACGTTGGTCTGCTATGGCTAAAACATTTACTAGAATAGGTAAAGACATTGTGATGGCTGTAAAAGAAGGAGGTGCTAACCCTGAGTCTAACTCTAGACTAAGAGCAGTCATGCAAAATGCAAAGGCAGCTAATATGCCTAAAGACAATGTAGAGCGTGCCATTA
Source organism: uncultured Flavobacterium sp. (assembly GCA_964485155.1). GTDB lineage: Bacteria > Bacteroidota > Bacteroidia > Flavobacteriales > Flavobacteriaceae > Polaribacter. The sequence continues at coordinate 2,550 of CAZAIL010000118.1, read as the reverse complement.
AAAAAGCAACCGACAAAGATACTGCCAACTTTAAAGAGGTTTTATTTGAAGGCTATGCTCCTCACGGAATTGCTGTATTAGTTGAAACTGCTACTGATAATAATAACAGAACTGTTGCCAACGTTCGTGCTGTTTTTAATAAGTGCGATGGAAATTTTGGGACCTCAGGTTCGGTTGTTTTTATGTTTGATCATACCTGTAATTTTACAGTGAAAAAAGAAGATATTTCTATTGACATGGAAGAGTTAGAATTAGAACTTATAGATTTTGATGTAGAAGAAGTTTTTGATGATGAAGAAGGTATTGTTATTTATGCACCTTTTGAACAGTTTGGAGCCATTCAATCTTTCTTTGAAAAAGAAAAGGTAGAAATTATTTCTTCAGGTTTTGAAAGAATTCCAACAACCACATCCAAATTAAATGAAGAGCAACAGGCTGATGTTGAAAAATTATTAGAACGTTTAGAAGAAGATGATGACGTGCAAAATGTCTATCATTCTTTAGAAATGTAAGAAATGGTTATTATGATACTAAAGTAAGTGTTTGTAAGCGTTTAATTTTCCCTGTTTCTGTTTCTATAAATTTTGGGAGAAAATAAACTTCTTTTGGGATTTCAAATCTTAGAAGTTCTGAAAATACCTCATCATCTAATTGATAGGCCTCTGCTTCAATTACTAAAATTAATCTTTCACCTAAAAATTGGTCTTCCAAACCTGCCACAAAAAAACGTGAAGCTATGGAAGAAAATAACTTGTGTTCTATCTCTTCAGGATGTAATTTAACTCCTCCTGAATTAATTACATTGTCTAAACGACCTTTCCATATAAATTCAGTATCTGAAATAACAGCAACAACATCATTGGTGATGATGGTTTCTAAAGATACTTTTGGTGCATCAATAACTAAACAGTTTCTTAAGTCTTTAGAAACCTGCACATTAGAAACTGTTTTATAGTGAGATTCTAATACAGGTTTAGCTGGCTGAAAATTATTTAATTTTTTAATGGCAATATGAGTGATGGTTTCAGTCATTCCATAGGTAGCAAATGCATGTGTTGAAACTTCTTGTAGTCTTTGTTCTAATGGAAAAGAAATAACTCCCCCTCCAATAATTAATTGTTTAATTAAATACAATTTATCAATAGAATTTAAAACTTGTAAAGGAACCATTGCCGAAAAATCATAGTGCTTACCAATTGTTTTTAAAGGCTCAGAGCTAGGCAATACAATGTCTAAATGCCACCCTAGTGTTAGAGCTCTTATAAGCATCATTTTACCAGCGATAAACGCTATCGGCAAGCAACACAATGCTATTGTATTTTCTAGCACATTAAAAAAATGACCAGTTGTGAATGCAGAATTTATAATAAACTCTTTTTGGAGATGAATATCTTTTGGCTTACCAGTAGACCCAGAAGTTTTAACCGTGATAAAGGAATCTTTAGCAAACCATTCTTTTAAAAAAAAAGCAAGTTCTTTTGAAAAAGATTCAGCATACAAAATTAGTTCTTCTGAACTAGAAAAAACCTTTCCATTTAGTTGAAAGCTTGTATGGAAACTATTCGTTTTCAATACGAGTAAGTGCTACAAGATTGCCAAAAATTTTCTCTTTCCAGTTTGACCAGCCGTATTTTTTAAAAAAAATAAAAAATACTAGTGGATACAATACACACAGGGGTAAAAACATTTCTAAACCAACCGACGGTTCTGAAGTATCTACAAATAGAGCATCTGTTTGAAAAACAGTCCAATCTGTTGTTACAAATAAAGCTGCCAATATATTATTAATGGCATGCATCCCCATGGCTAGTTCCGTTCCTTCATCCATTAAGGTTACAATTCCAAAAAAGAAACCTGTTGCTATATAAAAAACCAATACAATATATCCTAGTTTTTCAATTTCAGGATTCATTCCATGCAACAAACCAAAGACAACAGACATAATAATTAATGGTGCCCATTTATTTTTGATCCATAATGCTAGGCCTTGCATATAATAGCCTCTGAATAGTAATTCCTCTAAACTTGTTTGTAAGGGGATAAAAAAAATGGCAACAAAACAGAGCGTGAAAAATGGTATTGGTTTAAAATTCCAAACATATTTTTCTGGAGATAGTATAATATCTGATCCTAAAAATAAGATGGTGAGCATCCCCCATATTAAAACCCCAAAAAAGAAACGACTCCAATCTATTTTTTTTCTAGAAGTAACAATCCATGTAATTTTTTTCTTGTGCATTCCTCTTACTGTTAAAATAAATAAAGCCAGTGGAACTATAAACGATAATAGTATTAAAAAGAGATATAAATTAGCATCAATCCCTAAATCTGCAAATGAGTTTTCACCACTTTTAGCAAATTTTTGCAAATCTCCATCTGCAGCAAAAAATGCTTTAACAGTAATAGGAATTTGACCTATCATACTCCCTATAAAAACAATAAAGAACATAACAACATACATCCATGCATCGTTCTTTCCCTTATAACCTGTCTGTAAAAAATTCATATTATTATTTCAAATTAAAATTCCAACTTTTATTGTTAGCATAG
>CAZAIL010000117.1:0-6448 GCA_964485155.1 uncultured Flavobacterium sp. | reverse complement strand
TTAATTTCCGTAAATTTCGTTCAAATTTTATGAACTAAAAAATCTATCTAAGTTTAATGAAAAAAATTGTTGTTTTTTGTGGCTCAAGCCTTGGATTTAATCCTATTTACAAACAAGCTGCTATTGAGCTAGGTAACTACTTTGTTGTCAATGATATTACATTGGTGTTCGGTGGTGGTAAAATTGGAATGATGGGTGTGTTATCTGAAACAATTTTAAATAAAGGAGGGAAAGTAATTGGTATTATTCCTGAATTATTAAAACGTGAAGAAGTTGTGAATGCTAATGTTACAGAATTAATAGTCACAAAAACAATGAGTGATAGAAAAGTAATGATGAGTCAATTAGCAGATGGATATATATCCTTACCTGGAGGATTTGGAACTTTAGATGAGCTTTTTGAGGGGTTAACACTAGGTCAATTACATATAGAACAAAAACCAAATGGAATTTTAAATGTGAATGGTTTTTTTAATCATACCCTACTACAATTAGATGTTATGGTAGCTGAAGGCTACTTAAAACAAGCAAATAAAGACATGTTATTAGTTGGTAATAATGTTAGTGAACTAATGTTGAAAATGGATTCTTATTCTGCTCCAGAAAAAACAGCTGTAATTAATAAAGTAATTAAGCATGACCATTAACTGTAAAGGAAAATTAATAGATTTTTCTTCTCCTAAAGTAATGGGAGTTTTAAATATTACCCCAGATTCTTTTTATGACGGTGGATATTACAAGAACGAAAAAGAGCTTCTAAACCAAACTGAAAAAATGCTTTTAGAAGGGGCTACTTTTATTGATATTGGAGCATGTTCATCTAAACCTGGCGCTAGTCATATTTCTGAAGAAGAAGAATTACAAAGAATTCTTCCTGCTGTTTCTACAATTTTAAAAGAATTTCCAGAAACTATAATTTCTATAGATACCTTTAGAAGCACCATAGCAAAAGAAACTGTGGCTATTGGAGCTGCTTTAATAAATGATATCTCTGGAGGCACCTTAGATGAAAAAATGTTTAAAACTGTTGCTAAATTACAGGTTCCTTATATTTTAATGCATATGAAAGGAACTCCACAAAACATGCAAAAAAATCCAACTTATGGAAATATAACTACAGAATTGATTTCTTTTTTTGCGGAACAGATTTTTAAATTACATCAACTGCATCTTAAAGACGTGGTGATTGATGTTGGATTTGGATTTGGAAAAACTCTAGAACACAACTATCAATTATTAAAAGACTTAAGCCTATTTAAAAATTTAGATGTTCCTATTTTAGCAGGTATTTCCAGAAAATCTATGCTCTATAAACCCTTACATATTTCTGCGAAAGAAGCACTAAACGCTACCACATCTGCAAATACAATTGCCTTATTAAATGGCGCAAATATCTTACGTGTGCATGATGTAAAACAAGCTATTGAAGCTGTGAAAATTGTGGATCTACTTAACTAATTTTGTACATTTACCAAAATACCATAAATATCAATGTTAGATTTTCTTGATTTCTCTTTTTTAGATGTACTGGATATTCTCTTGGTAGCAATACTTATCTACTACATATACAAACTTTTAAAAGGAACTGTTGCAATCAATATTTTCATTGGAATTGCTTTTATTTTTTTGATTTGGAAAATAACTCAGATCTTAAAAATGGAAATGTTAAGTAATATCTTAGGATACCTCTTAAGCGGTGGTGTAATAGCATTGATTATTGTTTTTCAACAAGAAATCAGAAAATTCCTTTTAATGATAGGAACCAGTAATGTTGCTTCAAGAACAAATTTCCTCAAACAACTTAAATTTTTGAAATCTGAAATCGCTCTAGAAACAGATGTAGACACCCTATTGACCGCTTGCAAAAAAATGTCTAAAACGAAAACAGGTGCCCTTATTGTTTTAGAGCGCACAAATAGTCTAGATTTTTTAATCAATACAGGAGATGTTATGAATGCAGAAATGAACGAGGTTTTACTAGAAAGCATCTTCTATAAGAATAGCCCACTACATGATGGCGCCACTATTATCCGTGATAATTTTGTAGTAGCTACTAGAGTGGTTTTACCTATTTCAGACAGCATAAATATTCCTTCCCGTTTTGGACTTCGACATAGAGCAGCTTTTGGTATTACAGAAAAAACAGATGCCTTGTGTCTATTAGTCTCTGAGGAGACAGGTGAAATTTCATACATTAAAGATGGTAGTTTTGAATTATTTGCTGATCATAATGAGCTTCTAGATAAATTAAGGCAAGATATAAACTAAGTCATTAGAACATATTACCTCTCATCATTAACTAAGAAGCTAATTCTAAACTGAATTGTTTGTCAAATAAATTTTTATAATAGCCGTCTTTTTTCTTTAGCAACTCTTTATGAGTTCCTTCTTCTACAATAACACCTTTATTCATAACAATAATTTTATCGGCTTTTTTTATAGTAGCCAATCTATGCGCAATAACAATAGAGGTTCTTCCTTTGGTAATGGTGTCTGTTGCAAACTGTATCAGTTTTTCTGCATGTGAATCTACAGAAGATGTTGCTTCGTCTAAAATTAATATTCTTGGCTTACTTACATAGGCTCTTAAAAAAGCAATTAATTGTCTTTGTCCTGAAGAAAGCATCACACCTCTTTCTTTTACATTGTAATGATAACCTCCTGGAAGTGTCATAATAAAGTGATGTATACCAATCTTTTTTGCAGCTTCTTCAACTTCCTCTAGAGTTATCTGAGAGTTTTTTAGTGTAATATTATTATAAATTGAATCTGAAAATAGAAAAACGTCTTGTAGAACAATGGCAATTTGATTTCGAAGAGATGCCAACTCATACTCTTTTACAGAAATATTATCTACAGAAATAACTCCATTATCAATTTCATAAAAGCGATTTATTAAATTAATGATTGTAGACTTACCTGCTCCTGTGGCACCGACAATTGCGACCGTCTGCCCTTTTTGTACTTGAAAAGAAATCCCTTTTAAAACTTCTTCATTTTTAATGTAACTAAATCGAACCTGATTAAACTCTATGTTTCCTTGAATATTGGAAGCATCAATACTTCCTTCTTTTCGAATAAAACTCTCCGTATCTATTACTTTAAAAACACGTTCTCCAGCTACAATACCCATTTGTAGTTGATTAAATTTATCAGCAATTTGTCGTAATGGTCTAAACAACATTTGAGACATTTTTATAAACGCAATCACTGCCCCAAGTGATGTGAAGCCTTCTAATATCTGCTGCCCTCCATACCAAACAATTAAACCTATTGCTATAGATGATACTATTTCAGCTATTGGAAAAAAGATAGAATAATACCAAACAGTTTTTATATGTGCTTTTTTATGTTTATTATTAATTTCTTTAAAATTCTGATATTCTATATTTTCCCTAGTAAATAATTGAAGAATTTTCATTCCAGTTACTCGCTCTTGTACAAAACCATTTAAATTGGCAACCTCGTTTCTAACATCTTGAAATGTCGCCTTGATAGCTACTTGAAATATTTTTGTTGCATACACAAGAATTGGTAACACAGATAAAGCAACTAATGCTAAACGCCAATTCATCACAAACATCACAACAATAACAACAAACATTTTTAAAATATCACTAACAATCATAAAGACTCCTTGTGTAAAGAAATTAGCAATAGTTTCTATATCCGAAACTACTCTTGTTACAAGCTTTCCAACTGATGTAGTATCAAAATAAGACATTTTAAAACCTTGAATATGTCTAAATACTTTTGCTCTTATATCTCTAATGATATGTTGTCCTACCCAATTAGCATAGTAAATAAATAAAAATTGTAAAATTACCTCTGCAAATACTATTGCTGATAAAATACTTATATAATAAACTAGTTTTTCAAGATTCTGATGCTCAACAAAATCGTTTATAGTTTCTCCAACGATATATGGGTTTATGGCAGATACAAGTGCTAAAGTAATGGTAGATAGAACAGCAACAGAAAATCTAAGTTTATAATTTTTAGCAAAACTCATCAATCTTGAAAAGATTTTTATATCAAATGCTTTTCCTGATACTTTTTCTGACATCTATATTTTCCGTTTACGAATTAATCTAATTAATAGTTGACCTGGGTTAAAAACAACCCTTGTGCAGGAACTGACACCCCCGCTTCACTTCTTTTTTTACTTTCAATTATTTTCTTAAAATCTTCTATAGATTTCTTTCCTAAACCAACTTCAACAAGTGTACCAACAATGGCTCGTACCATATTTCTAAGGAAACGATTGGCAGTAATATAAAATATTAAACGTTCTCCTTCTAATATCCATACTGCTTTTGTAATAATACAGTCAAACGTTTTTACATCGGTTTTTACTTTAGAAAAACTTTCAAAATCTTCGTACTCAAATAAAATTTTGGCAGCATCGTTCATCTTCTCTACAGCTAATTCTTTTTGATGGAGTTGCCAAGTCGTTTCTAATAAAAAAGGGTTTCTACCCAATAAAACACGATATTCATAACTTCTACTAACAGCATCAAACCGTGCATGTGTATTCTCAGAAACTTTTTTAAGAGATTTGATGACGATATCATTTGGAAGTAGTGAATTAAACTTAAAAATAAATTCTTTTGATAATATTTTAAAGGTATCAAAATGAGCAAACATCTGACTTGCATGAACTCCAGCATCGGTTCTTCCAGCACCTACAATCTGAATATTTTCTTGAAGAATTGTGGTAATTGCATTGGTAATTTCTTCTTGTACAGTATTAACATCTGGTTGAATTTGCCAACCATGATATCTTGTTCCTTTGTATGATAACTCTATGAAATATCTCAAAAAAATAGTGTTATTAGAGCTTCTAAAATTACGAAATTTATTTTGTTATTTGTACTTTCGTTTCGTGAAGAAAATCTTATTACTTTCCGATACACATAGCTTTATTGATGATCAGATTTTGAAATTTGTAAGACAAGCTGATGAAGTCTGGCACGCTGGTGATATTGGAAATCTAAATGTCACAGACACTATCAATAAAATAAAACCATTGCGGGCTGTTTATGGTAATATTGATGGAAAAGATGCACGAACTCAATTTCCTTTAGATAACAAATTTAGAGTTGAAGATGTAACAGTTTGGATTACACATATTGGAGGCTATCCGAATAGGTATCATCTAAGAGTACGTGATGAACTTAAGAAAATAAGTCCTAAAATTTTTATTAGTGGGCATTCTCATATTTTAAAAGTTCAGTATGATAAAAAATTAAATCTTCTGCATTTAAATCCAGGTGCGGCAGGAAAATATGGGTTCCATACTATACGAACTATGCTTCGTTTTGAGGTTGATAAAGGAGAAATTAAAAATTTAGAAATTATAGAATTGGCTAAGAAAGCTTAGCTAATTCTCGCTCACAAACTGGCAACTCTATAGTAACGAGTGTTCCTTTATTTTTTTTTGTTTCTATAGAAAACTTACCTTTCATCATATAAATTCTTGCATTTATTTGATTAATTCCTAAGCCATCTTTTTTAGATACTTGAAGTTTATCAAACCCTTTTCCGTTGTCTTGGATGGTAAGAAATAATTTTGAATTTTTCTCTAACAAAATAATTTTTGCAACACTTGCTTCACTATGCTTCAAAATATTATTAACAAGTTCTTGGGTAATATTAAACAATTTAATTTCAAAATCTTGATCATATCTTTTGATATATTTTATTTCGCAAAAAATCTCTAACTGCGAATTAGAATATTTTTCAGCCATGTCTTTGACAGCATAAGCCAAACCAAACTTTAATAAAATAGAAGAAACCAAGGTATGTGATAAATCTCTTATTTTCTGAGATGCTTCATTAATGATACTTTGTGATTTATCTACTTCTATTGGTACGGATCCTTTAAATAAACTTTTACACGCTTGTAAATGTAAATTTGCAGACGATAATAATGCACTCACATTGTCATGTAAAATTTCTGCAATCTGTTTACGCTCTGCCTCTTTACCATTTAAGGTAGCATTTAGAATTCTAATTTGAGACTCTGTACCTATTTTTTCTAGCTTTTGCTGTTGCAACAGTTCTTGCTTAGATAACTGCAAGCTTAGTGTTTTTTGCCTAAGTTTGTATTGGTTTAATAAAAAAGCCAACAACAAAATAATAGAAAAACTACTAATACCTATAATCCATGTCAAATTTTCTGCTTTTTGTTTTTGACTTTTTCCTTCTTTTCTAACCACATCTACATTATACTCACTGGTGATACGCTTTATATTTTGGGTCATTTCATCATCTCTCAAACCAGTCTGCATATCATAGGAAATCTCCTGATAATCATAGGCTTCATACTCTTTTAAATTGCGCATTGCCCAAGCCAAGTTATAATATAAGTCTGCTTTCAATCTAATAGCCATGACAGAAGTATCTCTTCTAATAAGCTTTAACCCCTTTAAATAAGTTTTTTTAG
>CAZAIL010000116.1:0-6529 GCA_964485155.1 uncultured Flavobacterium sp. | reverse complement strand
TTAAAAGGAATTGAAACCATTCCTTATTTCTATAAATATTTCACAGAACTATCTAACTAAAAAAAGCCGCTTCTAGCGGCTTTTTTTTAGTTGAGTATGGTTGCTTTTTTGATAAAGTCTATTTCAGGATAGTTGGTTCTAATAAATTTATTACCGTATCTATTAATAGAATCTTGACGCATGCCTAACCTATCTCCATATCCATCATAAAACTTCAAAACAGTCTCTTTTCCAGCAATTACTTTTGCAATTACTGGAAACCCTTTCACTCCAGAATACGCTAGCGCATCTAATCGTTTGTTATTTTTTAAATTAATAAATATCTGAGTAGTTCTTGTCTTTACTCCTCCTCTAGCAAAGGAGATCGTCATGAGATCATTGCTTTCAATAACCTTTTCATCATCAATTTTAAAATTTCTCCAACTAGCATTTATCAGACTGTCATTATGAATTCCAAACTGAGCTACAAAACCTGGCACCACTCTAAAAATAGCAATATCTGTATAAAATTCATTCTTAATTAATTGATACAATCTGTCTACACCTTCTGGAGACCAAACTCTTTTTGCCTCAATATCAAAATTTCCCTGAGTAGTTTCAAACCTCGCTTTAAAATATGCTGGCGCTTCTTCTTTAGTCCATTTTTCCTTAAAGAGTTTTGGGCTACATGATAAAAAAGAAATTAAAATTATAAATGCTGTTATTTTTTTCATATTAATATCAATACTATTATTTATGATTACTCCTTTTCTGACATTTTCTTCACATAATCTGTAATAATCACAATCTGTGTGGGGCCAACCTTTCCTTCTATATATTTTGGATTTTCATGATCTAAAGAAATTCTTCGAACTGCTGTTCCTTGTTTAGCCACCATACTAGACCCTTTTACTTTTAAATCTTTAATAAGCACAACACTATCTCCAGCTTTCAAAATGGCTCCATTGGCATCTCTGTGAATAATCTTTTCACTTTCGTCTAGATGCTCACCCGTTTCTTTAGCAAATCGTAAATCATCATCTTCTAAATACAGCATGTCTAATAAATCTTGTGGCCACCCCTCTTTTCTTAAACGAGATAATATTCTCCAAGCAATCACTTTTACAGCTCTAAATTCAGACCACATGCTGTCATTTAAACAACGCCAATGATTTACATCTGTAATTTCTGGGTTTTCAATTTGTTGTATACATAAATCACAAGCTAATATACTCCCATCTACACCTCCACCACCTGTTAGGATTGGCTTTACCTCATAAATAGCTAAACGATCTATTGATGTACACAATTCACATACGTTTCCACTTCTTTTTTGTAAGTCTAATTCTAATGACATGATTAGTTATTTTGAGTCTATTAAGAAAAGTAATTCTAGAAATACCAAAAATTACCTTCCAGTTAACGATTTAGGAATTCTTCCATTTTTGATAGCTTCAGAACGTAAACGTCTTCCAACAATTCGTTCATTCATAGCACCAATTTCTAGCACTTTATCAATATCTAAATTTGTTTCAATACCCATTTCGTCTAGCATTACTACTAAGTCTTCCGTAGAAACCAAGCCTACTAAATTTGGATCTTTATAATAATAAGAACCTGTACCAGCAACTGGAATACCGTCTACAAAATTTGCAGGCTGTCCTCCTATACCTCCCATAGTAGATTCGTAATGTGTCATCCCAGCTTGAAGAGCTGCTAAAACATTAGCTAACCCCCAACCTCTAGTGGTATGAAAATGAACAATTTGTTTCTCTGTCATCCCTACCTTTTCCTGTAACATCGAGTAATATCTGTACACTCTATCTGGAGAAGCAGAACCATCATGATCTGCATGTTCTACATCATCTGCACCAATATCAAACCAACGTTGTGTATAGTCTATGGCTTTGTTGAGATCTGTTGGGCCTTCTATTGGGCATCCCCAAATAGTACTCACCGTACCATTTACTTTAATACCGGCATCATGTGCTTTTTTTATTTGAGCTTCAGCCATTTTCCAGTAGTCTTTTAATGACAAGCCAGAATTTTTTAGATGGTGAGATTCACTGGTAGAAACCATTAATAAAATTCTATCAGGGCCATAGCCTTCTCGTTTTGCCTGTATAGCTCTCTCTACTGCTTTTTCTCTAATGGTAATGGCAGTTAAAGAGGCCTCAGACAATAAATGTGACACCTTTTTAGAGGTTCTAATTTTTTTAAATAAATCATCGGCATCAGAAAATTGAGGCATCCCTTTAGGGTTTCCAAAATTAGTGACTTCTATATTTTTAAACCCTGCTAAAAGCAATTGCTCTAACATCCAGAGCTTTGCTTGTGTGGGAATAAATTTTTCTTCATGTTGGTAACCATCTCTAACTGTAATATCACCAATAGTTACTTTCTTTGGGTAGTGCATGTCTATTTAAAAATTTAGAATGTTAAAAATATTAAATAGCTTGCTATTTTAAAGTAAAAAATAAAATTATCTACGTAAAATAGCTAAACTTTAATATGATTTTAGCATTTGAAGAAAAAAATGATCACTTAGAAATAACTTATTCTATTTCCAAAGAGGTGAATTTGAATGTATTCCCATCAAACAACCCTTTATCAGATAACTTTAAAGAGGGTATTACCAAAAGCGCCATAAAAGATAAACTCATATAAGGGGCTCTCAAAGTACTGCCCATTTCTTTCGCCATAGCATCAAGAGCTGCATAAGCATTTCCAATGATCTCTGCTGGCTGATCACTCATAATTCCGGCTACTGGAAGTGCCACTACTTTTTCTGTAGTTTTAGTTATGGCACAAATACCTCCTTTATTTTCTATAATTAAGTTTACCGCTTTACAAATAGCTTCATCTGAAACTCCAATTGCAATTATATTATGTGAATCATGCCCAACAGAACTTGCAATAGCGCCTTCTTTAATTCCGAAATTTTTAATGAAAGCAATGGATGGTTTTGAATTTTCATAGCGATTTACCACCGTCATTTTCAAGACATCTGTTTCAGTATTTGATACCAAGTTTCCATCAATAATTAAAGAATCTGCTGCTATTTGATTGGTTACCAACTCTCCATCTAAAGCCTCAATAACTCTAATTTTATTTGCTGATGATGCCAATCTAAAATCTGCTACTTCCTTTATATCTGTGTTAAAATTATTCAATACTTTAAAAGGAACAGATTTCACAAAACTTTTCCCATTTTTAGCTACCAATTCACCATTAATATAGGTTTCTAAAACATTGAATTCTTTTAAATTATTAACCACAATAAAATCTGCAGCATCTCCTTGTTGCAACAATCCAACCTCTAAATTATAATGTTTTACAGGATTTACACAAGCTGCTTGCAACACTTTAAAAACATCAATCCCTTTTGCTACTGCTCTTTCACATAATTGGTTTATATGGCCTAATAGCAAATCATCTGGATGCTTGTCGTCTGAGCAAAACATCATGTTTTCAAAATATGCTGGTAACAAATCAATTAAAGCATCAAAATTCTTAGCAGCACTTCCTTCTCTTATAAGAATTTTCATTCCTTTTTGTAGTTTCTCTAAAGCTTCATCATACCTAAAACACTCATGATCTGTAGAAATTCCTGCAGCAATATATTTAGTAACATCATCGCCTCTTAAACCTGGAGCGTGACCATCAATTGGTTTGTTATTATTTTTTGCATATTGTATTTTTTTAAGCACCTCTTCATCATCTAACAACACCCCGGGGTAATTCATCATTTCTGCTAAATAGTTGATGTCTGGGTTCTCCATCATCAACTTAATATCATCAGCATTAATTACAGCTCCAGCACTTTCAAAAGAAGTGGCAGGCACACAACTTGGCGCTCCAAAATTAAATTTTAAGGGAACTTTCTTTCCGTTTTCAATCATAAAATCTACTCCCTGCACTCCTAATACGTTGGCAATTTCATGCGGATCGGAAACAGTAGCTATCGTTCCATGAAGAACCGCAATTTTTGCAAATTCTGAAGGTACTACCATAGAACTTTCTATGTGAATATGCGCATCTACAAAGCCAGGTAAAATATAATTTTCTACCTCGTGATTTACTTCTCTAATAGCAGAAATTTGTCCGTTCTCTACACACACTTCACCTTTAAAAATTCTTTTATTAAGAATATCTACAATGTTTCCTTTCACATTCATAATCTTGCTATATTTAGAACAAATTTACAAAGAATAAAAAGGGTTTTTATTCAAGTTTTATCCTATTTTTAAATTATGAATTACGCTCAACAGAAAATCTCTACATCAGAAGCCGAAAAAATTCTTTTTGACTTGTATCAAATCAAAGGAACGGCATCTCCTTTACCTGGTTATGTTGATTTTAATTTTAGAATTAAAATAGAGAATGAAGAAGGGTATATTCTAAAAATTTCTAGAGTTGAAGAAAACAAAAAGTACCTAGAATACCAGCAACACTTATTGCAATTTATTGAGAATAGCGATGAAGAAATCATTGCTCCAAAAGCCGTTACAGATAAAAACAATCATTTAATTTCTGAAATTACAGATCGTTACAAAAAAACACGTTGTGTACGTTTACTTACTTGGGTTTCTGGCAAAGTCTGGAGTGCTGTAAACCCACAATTAGAAGATTTACGCTTTAGTATTGGTGCGCAATGTGGCACCTTAACAAAAGTATTACAAGGTTTTAAGCACCCGGAAGCGCATTATAATTTTGAATGGGATATTGCACAATCTCTTTGGACAAAAAAGCAACTACATTTATTTGAAGCTCCCGAAAAAGAAATACTAATGCTGTTTCAAGATAAGTTTGAAGCCCATCAATCCACCTACACTCGCTTAAGAAAAAGCATTGTACATAATGATCCTAATGACAATAATATTATTGTTACCAATAGCATAGTGCAGCCAAAAGCAAAAGCAGCCATAGACTATGGAGATGCCATGCACACTCAAACCATTAATGATCTAGCCATTCTTTGTGCCTATGGTACTATGGGCCATCAAGATCCATTAGAGGCGGCTCTTGCATTTGTAAAAGGATATCATTGTTCTTTTCCTTTATTAGAAAATGAGCTAGCTCATTTATTTAATGCCATTGCCATGCGGCTTGTAATTATTGTTACCAGAGCTGCCATGAGTAAAATTGAAGAACCAGACAATGAATATCTATGGATTAGCGAAAAACCTGCTTGGGAAGTCTTATATAAATGGTCTAAAATTTCAGAAGATTTTGCACATTATTCCTTTAGAAATACCTGTGATTTTTCTGCACACCCAAATGAAGAACAATTTAAAAAATGGGCAGCAACTAGGCAATATTCTTTAACAGAATTATTCCCAACAGTTCATAGAAAAGACATAGAACTACTAGACCTAAGTGTATCTAGTACTTGGATTGGTCATCAAACCGATTTTAACAATATTAATTTTTTTCAATTTAAAATAGACCAACTTCAGCAAGAATATCCAACAAAAATTATCTCTGGTGGATATCTAGAGCCAAGACCTTTGTACACAGCTACTGCCTATGATAAAATAGGAAATTATGGCCCAGAAAGTAGAACTATTCATTTAGGAATCGATTTTTGGCTTCCTACAAACACACCTGTTCATGCATTGTTTGATGGTGAAATAGCCGTAGCAGTAAATGACCGTGGAAATAAAGAATATGGTGGGTTGGTTGTTTTAAAACACAAAGAAAAAGATATCGAATTCTACACCTTACATGGTCATTTAGATCCGGAAAGTATTTTACACTACAAAAAAGGAGACCTCATACAAAAAGAGCAAAAAATTGGTGTGCTAGGAGATCAAACCGTCAATGGTAATTGGGCCCCTCACCTGCATTTTCAAGTAATGCTTTCTTTATTAGACTATACAACTGATTTTCCCGGAGTTGCCTATGCAAACCAAATAGCTGTTTGGAAAAGTCTTTGTGTAGACCCAAATGCATTGTTTTGTATTAAAAACCTCCATACAAAAAAGAATACTTCAAAAGAAGAATTAATTGGGTACAGAAAAGAACATTTAGGAAAAGGCTTGAGTTTGCAGTACAAAGAACCTCTTAAAATGGTTCGGGGAGAAGGGGTGTATCTTTTAGATGAATTAGGAAGAAAGTATTTAGATACTGTTAATAATGTTGCTCATGTTGGCCATGAACATCCTACAGTTGTAAAGGCGGCTCAAGGGCAAACAGCTGTACTCAATACAAATTCTCGGTATCTTCATGAAAACATAAATCTTCTAGCAAAAGAAATTTTAGACACCTTACCCCCTGAGTTAAGTGTTATTCATTTTGTGAATTCTGGAAGTGAAGCTAATGAATTGGCCATTAGAATGGCAAAAACTGTAACAGGTAAAGAAGATGTTATTGCCTCACAGGTTGGTTATCATGGAAACACAAATATTTGTGTAGACATTTCTTCTTATAAATTTGATGGAAAAGGTGGAAAAGGAGCTCCAGAACACACACATATCTTCCCATTACCAGATATTTTTAGAGGGAAATACAGGGGCAAAAATACTGGAGAAAAATATGCAGAAGAAGT
>CAZAIL010000115.1:0-6547 GCA_964485155.1 uncultured Flavobacterium sp. | reverse complement strand
TCTTAGAGCATTTATTTGTTGGAACAAATCATCAGTATATGTTGTTCTTTACTCAGAAAGGAAAAGTATTTTGGATGCGTGTCTATGAAATCCCTGAAGGAGGTAAAAACTCTAAAGGAAGAGCGATGCAAAACTTAATTAACATAGAACAAGATGACAAGGTAAAAGCATTCTTAGTAACACAAGATCTAAAAGACGAAGAATATATTAATAGTCATTATGTAATTATGGCAACTAAGAAAGGACAGGTAAAGAAAACTTCCTTAGAACAATATTCTCGTCCAAGAACAAATGGTATTAATGCCATTACAATTCGTGAAGGTGATGAGTTGTTAGAAGCTAAATTAACTTCTGGAGATAGTCAAGTAATGTTGGCTTTAAAATCAGGAAAGTCCATTCGTTTTGAAGAGGCTAAAACGAGGCCTATGGGTAGAACAGCCTCTGGTGTGAGAGGAATCACACTTGCTCATGACAATGATGAGGTTATAGGTATGGTTGCCGTAAATGACATGGATAGTAATATTCTTGTAGTGTCCGAAAGAGGCTACGGAAAAAGATCTAAGTTAGAAGACTACAGGGTTACTAATAGAGGTGGGAAAGGTGTTAAAACATTGAATATCTCAGAAAAAACTGGTAATTTGGTTGCCATTAAAAATGTAGATGATTCCAATGATTTGATGATCATTAATAAATCTGGTATTACCATAAGAATGTCTGTAGAAGATCTTCGTGTTATGGGAAGAGCAACCCAAGGAGTGAAATTAATAAACATTAAAGATTCAGATAGTATTGCCGCTGTGGCCAAGGTAATGCATGAGGAAGAAGAAGAGGAAGAAGAGATTACAGAAGAGGCCTCTGAAGATGGTGAAAATACCTCAGAAACTGAGAATAACACAAACGAGAACCAAGAATAAAAATTATAGAATTAAATTTAACTGATGATGAAAACCAACATATTAGCATTTGTATTGGGATTGATAACCATTTCTACTTTTGCACAAAAAAACGAATTAAAAATTGCAGAAAAAGCGATAAAGAGTTTAGATTATACTAATGCAATGGCTGCTGTATTAGAGGCTGAATCTTTATTTGCTAACATGGATAATAAAACCAAAGCAAAGTTCTATTTTTTAAAGGCTCAAGCTTTTTATGGAAAAAAAGAATTTCAAATTGCTACTGATACTTTTGAAGAATTATTCAATTTTGAGAATACAACAGGAAAGAAAAAATATTCAGATCAAGCGAGTGAAATTAAAAGTCAAATGGTACAAGAGGTATTTGACCTAGCAAATAAACAGTATAGCTCCGAAGATTATAAAAATGCATCCACTAGTTTCTATTTAACTTATAAATTAAGTCCATTAGATACTGTATTTGTTTACAATGCAGCTGTAAGTGCTACTTTAGCTAAAGATTATGATACTTCCTTAGAGTACTACAAAGAACTAAGAGATAAAGGGTATACAGGTATTTCTACCTTATACTTTGCAACAACTAAAGACACAAATTTAAAAGAAGACCTAGGGAGTAAATCTAACAGAGATTTACAAATTAAATTGGGTCTTTACAAGGATCCCGTTGATGAGCAAACCGAATCAAAAGCAGGTGATGTCATTAAAAACATGGCCTATATTTTAAAAGATCAAGGAAAAACAGAGGAGGCGATTAAGGCAGTTGAAGAAGCTAGACAACTTTATCCTAAAGACATCAACTTGATTTTAACTCAAGCAGATATTTATTTCCAATTGAAAAATATGGACAAGTATGGTGAATTAATGGAAGTAGCTATTAAAGAAGATCCAACAAATCATCAATTATTTTTTAACTTAGGTGTAATTAGTTTTGATCAAGGAAAAGTTGAAGAAGCTAGAGCTAACTACATGAAGGCTATTGAATTGAAAGAAGATTACGGTGATGCTTATTTAAATTTAGCTGTTGTAATTATGAATAAAGAAAAGGCAATTGTTGATGAAATGAATGAAAATTTATCTGATTTTGATAAGTATGATGAATTATTATTAAAACAGAGAGAAGTTCATAAAGAAGCATTACCATACTTGGAGAAAGCAGATAAATACAATAGAAGTATTAATACAGTTCAATTTTTGATGAATGTATATCAAACATTAGAAATGGAGGAGAAATCAAAAGTGTTTTCAGATTTATACAGAGAACTAAGAGATCAGTAGTTTTTTTAAATACATCCAAAAAAGACCAGCGTAAATAACGCTGGTTTTTTTTATTAAAGTATTTTTTTTATGACTCTCAGTTTATGTGTATGTATTTTGGAATCTACATTGTATATTCCACTATGGTCTAGTTTGTCTATTCTAACTTTTCCATGCGCATGTATTATGTTATAGTCATTCATAATAATTCCCACATGAGTTATAGCTCCATCTTCATTGTCAAAAAATGCTAAATCACCAGGTTCAGATTCTTCAATAAAACTTAGTACTTGCCCTTGAGTTGCCTGATCTTTAGCATCTCTTAAAAGAGAGTATCCACAGAGTTTGTATACTAATTGAGTAAATCCAGAACAATCTATTCCAAACGGAGATTTTCCTCCCCATAAATAAGGAGTGTTCAAAAATTGAAATGCCTTATAAATAATTTTTTCTTTCTTTAATTTTTCTGAATAAACCTTTCCATCGAAAGAAAATTTATTTGTGCCAATTAAAAAATTGTGGTTTTTATAAAAAGGAAATCGTGAACCAATAGATATTGTACTTAATTGATTTGAATCATTAGTCACATAATCAATAATTTCAGCAGAATAATGATGTTTAGAATTGGATAATTTATCAAAATTTTCTTTGTCGATTTCTAGATATTGCTTGTTGTCTATATAACCTTCATAACCATCAAAACTCAACTGTATTTTACTCCACTTTTTATCTTTTTCAAGCACTTTAAAGTCTTCCCCAAAAAGAACTTGTGAGATCATTTCTGATGCATCACTAGCTTCTAAACGAAGAGGAACAATACTTAAATTACAAATGCCGTAGAGCATATTTATTAATTTTAAAGAGATTCAATAATCAACGCACTAGCTCCACCACCTCCATTACAAATTCCTGCTGCTCCAATTTTAGCGTTCTTTTGTTTTAAGACAGATGCGAGAGCAATAATTATTCTCGCTCCTGAAACACCTAAAGGATGTCCTAAAGACACAGCGCCACCGTTAACATTTACACGGTCATTTTTTAATCCTAGTATTTTAATATTAGCTAATCCTACAACAGAAAAAGCTTCATTTAATTCGAAATAATCTACCTCATCAATAGAAATTCCAGCCTTTTCTAAAGCTTTTGGAATTGCTTTGGATGGAGCAGTTGTAAACCATTTTGGCTCCTGAGCTGCATCTGCGAAACTTCTGATTTTAGCTATAGGTGTAAATTTTAATTCTGTTGCTTTTTCAAAAGACATTAAAACTAAAGCCGCAGCACCATCATTAATTGTTGAAGCATTTGCAGCAGTAACAGTTCCTTCTTTAGAAAAAGCTGCACGCAGAGTAGGAATTTTTTCTATCTTGACATTTTTAAACTCTTCATCTTCAGTCATTAGAATGGTTGCTCCTCTTCGTTGAGGTATTTCTACAGGAATAACTTCATCAGAAAATTTACCCGATCTAGATGCTTCTGCAGATCTTTGGTAAGATTGAATAGCATAAGCGTCTTGGTCTTCTCTAGAAAAACCATATTTGACAGCACAGGCATCAGCACTAACTCCCATGGCATTATTATCATATGCATCCACTAATCCGTCTTTTTGCATTCCATCTTCTAAGGTAGTTGAACCAAACTTAGTTCCTAATCGTCCATGAAGATAGTGAGGAATAGAACTCATGTTTTCCATGCCTCCAGCAATTACAATATCTGCATCTCCCAAAGAAATTGTTTGAGCTGCTAACATAACAGATTTCATTCCAGAAGCACAAACTTTATTAATTGTTGTACAAGGAACAGTATCTGGAATACCAGCAAAGATAGCAGCTTGTCTAGCAGGAGCTTGCCCTAAACCTGCAGAAACTACATTCCCCATAAAAACCTCGTCTACTAAATTTGGATCTAGCTTAATTTTATCTAAGGCACCTTTAATTGCTATGGCTCCTAATTTTGGAGCTGGGATACCAGAAAGGCTCCCCATAAAGCTACCAATTGGAGTCCTAGCGACGGCTACAATTACAACATCTCTAGTTTTCATTTTCAATATTTTTTAATCTCTATTAATAAAACAAAATTAACTATTTTAATTCAAATTTATTAGGAAACTAAGGTCTGAATTTTTGACCTCCATTTTTTTAAGTTAAGTTTGTGTTTAGAAGAAAAAAATATGAGTAAGACTGTAAACAAATTATACAAGCACAATACTATTATCTATAAGGTTATTCTCTTCTTAATTACAGTATTTGCAATTGTTTACCTTTTTCCTAAAGGAGGTCAATTTAAATATGAATTTACCAAAGGAAAACCTTGGCAGTATGATAACTTATATGCTCCTTTTGATTTTGCAATAGATAAAACAGATGTAGAGATATCGGAAGAAATTAAGACGATAGAGCTTAGTACTAAATTGTATTTTCAATTTAATAAAAAAACTGTTACAGAGGTAAAAGAAGCTTATCAATTAAGAACCTCTTTATTTCAAAGGAATGACTCATTAACAGACAGTGATATTGAAACAATTATTTTGTTAGGAAATTCTATTATAGAATCTGTTTACGATAAAGGGTTTATAGAGGCTACAAGCCAGGGCATTGTCTCTGACAAAAATAGCATTATTGCACTAAAGACAGAGAATCAAGTACAAGATATACTTTACAATAACTTATTGTACTCTAAAGATGTTTTTGAACTTATTAAAAGAAGGTTAGGAGCACAGCCCTATAATTATTTTCAAAATATTAATTTAACAATTCTCTCGGAAATTATTAAACCTAATGTTTCTTATGACAAAGAGTTTACAAAAAAAGTAATTGATGAGACTTTAAATACGATTTCTCTTACGAAGGGAAAAGTATCTCTTGGAGAACTAATTATTTTAAAAGGTGATATTGTTGAGGGAAAAAAAATGTCTATATTATATTCATTAAAAGGTCAGTCAGAATCTAAACTTTGGACCAAAGCAAATTATTATTGGATTGTTTTAGGATACACAATATTAGTTTCTCTAGCGCTTTTAATGTTATTGTTATTCTTACAGAAGTATAGAAAAGAGATTTTTGAAAACAATACTAAAGTAACATTTATATTTTTCAATGTCAGTCTCATGATTTTGATTCAAACACTTGTTGTTAAATACAATTCAGATTATTTATATGTTGTTCCATTAAGTATCTTACCCATTGTCTTAAAAGCCTTTTTTGATGCTAGACTAGGTCTTTTTACTCATGTTTTAACGGTACTGCTTTTAGGTTTTATAGTACCGGATAGTTTTGAGTTTATTTATCTTCATATAATTGCTGGTATTGTTACAATTTTAACGGTTTCTGAATTATATAAGAGGGCTAATCTTTTTATTTCAATTGGTCAAATAACACTTATTTATATGATCACTTATTTAGCATTTTCTATCATAAAAGAAGGAAATGCTTCCCAAATTAATTGGGAATATTTAATGATGTTTGGAGCAAATGGATTGTTGTCTTTCTTATCATTATTTTTTATTTATTCCTATGAAAAAATGTTTGGTTTGGTGTCAGATGTCACTTTATTAGAATTGTCAAACACAAATACGAAACTTTTAAAAGAGTTAAATGAAAAAGCACCTGGAACATTTCAGCATTCTATGCAGGTAGCTAATTTAGCAGAAGCTGCTGCAAATGAAATTGGGGCAAATTCTATGCTTGTAAGAACAGGTGCATTGTATCATGATATTGGAAAAATATTAAATCCAATGTACTTTATTGAAAATCAATCTACTGGTGTAAACCCCCATAATGATTTATCACCTACAGACAGTGCTAAAATAATCACAGATCATGTTATTAAAGGCATAGAGCTAGCAAAACAATACAGGTTACCAGATAGAATTATAGATTTTATTAGAACACATCATGGAACAAGTTTGGTTTATTACTTTTATGTTAAAGAGAAAGAATTAAGTCCGGAAGATGAGGTAGATATTAAAAAATTTCAATATAAAGGTCCTGTTCCTTTCTCTAGAGAAACAGCCATTTTAATGATATGTGATGCAGCTGAAGCCGCTTCAAAAAGTTTACAACTGCCTTCAGCTCAATCTATAGACGATTTAATTAACAAGATTGTTGAAAAGCAAAAATTAGACAATCAGTTTATTAATTCAGATATTACGTTCAGAGAGATTGAAAAAATTAAAAAAGTGATTAAGAGAAAATTAATGAACATCTATCATGTCCGTGTGGAATACCCTGATTAATTTTATTGCAAAAAGCATAAAAAACCTTGCAATATTGTAATACGTATCTTACATTTGCACTCGCAATTTTTATGCTAACTATGTTAGTTTTTCGGAGAGTTGCCAGAGTGGTTAATGGAGCAGTTTGCTAAACTGTCGACGGGTAACT
>CAZAIL010000114.1:0-6582 GCA_964485155.1 uncultured Flavobacterium sp. | reverse complement strand
TACCATTGTATGGAATTTAAAAATATATTTACAATGAAACAACCAGATTTAGGAAAAAAGATTTTAGAGCTGAGAAAACAAAAAGGCTTAACGCAAGAAGAATTGGTAGAGCTATGCAATATCAATGTGAGAACGATACAAAGAATAGAAGCAGGTGACGTAACTCCAAGAACGTATACGGTGAAAACTATTTTAGAGGCTTTAGGGATAGATGCAGGAACTTTTTTTGAAGACATTATTAATGAAGAAAATAAAATTCATCTTTCTCAGAGTGATAAACATACGTTAAGATTAAGTTGGATTTCAGGTATCTTTGTTTCAATTACTTCCATTATTGCAATGGTTATAGAGTTTATTTTAACTTCTGACGGAAATTTTTATAACGATGGATTGTTCCTGAGATTAGGTTGGGGAATTCCTTTTCTTATTTCTTTATTATTTTTTTTGAATGGATATAAAAAGCTTGGAACTATTTTAAACAACAAAATACTTGTAACAGCATCTTATGCATACTTTATTATTGAGCTTTTAATAGTATTGATAGTCGTTTCTTTTTCTGTTTTTAAACTTAGTGATTATACAACTGAAGTTTTATCAAGTGTAATAATATTAATTTTATGGGGTGTAGCCGAGTTAATTCTTGGATTAGGTGTTATGAAATTAAAAGAAAATTTAGGTTCTTTTGCGCAAATTACAGGGATTTTAAAAATTGTAAATGGTGCGATGTTGATTAGCATTATTTTTTCTCCTCTAGCATTTTTTTTATTAGTGCCAGTATTAATTATGGAGATAATTCTTATTTACAATGCATCGCAAAACATAGAAGAATAATTATTCATGATGATAGGGCTCATTTTTAAGAATGGTAAACCCCCTATACAATTGTTCAACTACAAACAAGCGAATCATTTGATGGGAGAAGGTCATTTTAGATAAGGATATTTTTCCAGTGGCTTTTTTATAGACCGCTTCAGAAAACCCATAGGGCCCACCTACAACCAATACTAATTGTTTGATGCCAGCATTCATTTTCTTTTGTAAAAACTTGGCAAAGTCTAAAGATCTAAATTCTTTTCCTTTTTCATCTAGTAGAATTAATTGATCTGTATTTTGAAGTTTAGAAAGAATGAGTTCGCCCTCTTTTTCTTTCTGTTGCAACTGACTTAAATTCTTCACATTTTTAATATCGGCAAGCACTTCTAGCTGAAAACCAATATAATGATGTAATCGCTTCTGATAATTTTCTATCAGTTGCGCCAGATTTTTATCATCTGTTTTGCCAATAACAAGCAGTTTTATTTTCATTTTTCAAAATTACAATTATTGTCTTCATTTTTCTCATTTAATCGTATTTTAGCATTAAGAATATAAAAAAAATGATTTCTCCAGAACAATTTGAAAACGAATTAAACCTTATCATTAAAAATGGGTTTAGAGAAGATGTTGGTTATGGAGATCATACCTCACTGTCTTGTATTCCTTCAAATGCCCAAGGAAAAGCGAAGTTATTAGTAAAAGATACCGGTATTATTGCAGGGGTAGCCTTTGCTAAAAAAGTATTTGAATATTTTGATTCAGACTTACACCTAGAAACATTTATTAATGATGGTGCTAAAGTACACCATGGAGATGTTGTTTTTCATGTTTCTGGAAAATCTCAATCCATCCTTCAAGCAGAACGTTTTGTATTAAATGCCATGCAACGCATGAGCGCCATTGCAACTAAAACAGCTTTTTTTGTTGATATACTGCAAGGAACCAACACCAAAATTTTAGATACTAGAAAAACCACTCCAGGCATCAGAGCTTTAGAGAAGTGGGCCGTAAAAATAGGAGGAGGCGTAAACCACCGTTTTGCCTTGTATGATATGATTATGATTAAAGACAATCATATCGATTTTGCAGGCGGAATTTCTGAGGCCATTACAAAAACCAAGGCCTATTTAGAAGAGAAAAACTTAGAGATTAAAATTATTGTGGAAGCGAGAAGTATAGATGAAATTGAAGAAATTTTAACTAATGATGGAGTCTATAGAATTTTAATTGATAATTTTTCATTTGAAGATACCAAGGCAGCAGTTCGTTTAATTAACGGAAAATGTTTCACAGAATCATCTGGGGGTATCAATGAAAAAACCATTAGAAAATATGCTGAATGTGGTGTAGACTTTATCTCTTCTGGCGCGCTAACCCATTCTGTACACAATATGGATTTAAGCTTAAAAGCTTTTTAGAGCTGTAGATTTTTTTTAGAAGTTTAGCAGCTAAAAAATAAAACGTTGCCACGAATCAACATTGATATCCAAGAAAATGAGTAAAAAAACAAAAGAGATACTCCCAACAATTTTATCCTGTCCTACAATACTTTTTAAACCCTTTTTTTTCAAATAGTCTTAGAGTTCTCATTTTCAAATATTTGAGAAATAATTGACACCATAGTATTATTATTCACAAACGAAAAGAATTCAAATGCAAGTTTTTTACTAAAAGATTTTCGTAAATTAGTGCCTTAATTTTATAAAATTTTTAATTTCAAAAACTATGAAAAAATTTCTACCCCTAGTTCTATTATTTCTTTGTTATACACTTCAGAATCATGCGCAAGAAAATGCATCATTAGTATCTCAAGGAAGGTTTGTAGGAAAGACAATTCCTTTAAAAGACTTTGCAAGTTCAGAAGAGCGACAATACAGAATCAATGAAATAAAGATCATTCCCAATAACATAAGAGCCAATGAAAAACTTGATCTTACTGGGCTGCCGCTTGATGGTAATGACCCTATGAGACAGGCCAAAAAGGGAAGAGATACTCCATCATACATGTTAGAGCAAAATTTTGATGGAATTTCGATTAATGAATCAGGTGGAGCAACACCTCCAGACCCTAGTGGAGCTGTTGGACCAAACCATTATATCAATGCAGTAAACTCAGTATTGAAGATATTTGATAAATCAGGAAATTTATTGGTTGGCCCAACCGCTCTAGGATCCTTCCTAGGAAATGGAACCAACGGAGGGGACCCAATTATTATGTATGATCATCTAGCCGATCGCTTTTTTGTTAGTCAGTTTGGATCAGCAAGCAATTCCTTAGTTCTTGGGGTATCTGAAACTTCAGACCCAACTGGAGCTTATTTTGTGTATGAATTTGTATTTGACGACTTTCCAGATTATCCCCACTATTCTATTTGGCATGATGGCTACTACCTTACTGCTAACAAATCTGGAGAAGTTGTTTATGTGTTGGAAAGAGATGTTATTCTAAATGGTGGAGAGGATCCTCAAATTGTTGGGTTTTCTCCTCCAGGTCTTGTCTTTAACCCTGGAACAGTAAAAAGCCTTGCTACAGCTAACATGCTAGGATTGGACTATCCTGAAAATTCACCAGGGTATATAACTTACCTACAAGATGATGGGTGGAACGGATCAATTACATTTGATCATCTAAAAATATGGGAAGTAAACATAGATTGGGTTTCGGCAACAAACTCAACAATATCAGCCCCCATAGAGGTTCCATTAAATGCATTTGATTCTGTATTTGCACCTTTTGGTTCTGGAGACCTCGTGCAACCAGAAACGGGTCAGAAGATAGATATGATTGGTGGTGTTATTTCTTACGCAGCTAATTATAGAATGTTTGAAAATCACAATTCTTGGGTAATCACATTTAATGTAGATGTAGATGGCAATGACACTGCTGGAATTCGCTGGGTTGAATTAAGAAATAACACGACAGATGCATGGACAGTTTATCAAGAGGGTACCTACGCTCCTGATGATGGGAATAGTAGATTTATGGGTTCTTCCGCTATTGATATTCAAGGAAATATTGGTCTTGGTTTTAACATAGGTAGTCCTACATTACCAGTTGGAATATCTTATACTGGAAGGTATGAAAGTGACCCTCTAGGGGAGATGACTCAAACAGAAACGGTGATAGTAGATGGTGTTGGAGTACAGACTTATAGCAATAGATTTGGAGACTACTCTCACTTAACCATGGACCCAGATGGATTTACTTTTTGGCATACAGCAGAATATTTTAAACTAACCAACGAATGGCAATCACGTATTGGGTCTTTTAGGTTGTCAGCAGGATTTGAAAATGACCTATCCGTAGCAGATATTATAAATTTAGAAAATGGCATTTTTACCAATTCAGAACCCGTTGAAGTAAAGATTAGGAATTTAGGTACAGAAAATCAATCAGACTTCCCAATTGAACTTTATTTAGATGGAGTTTTAGTGGCAACAGAAACTTTTTCTGAAACAATTAATGTGGGTGAAGTAGCAGCATATAGATTTGATCAAACACTAGATCTATCGACTCAAGGACAGACCTACAACATAAGAGTTAAGGTTCTTTTAGATACAGACCAATATTCTATTAATGATGAAAAGAATCAGGAGGTTCGTCACTTGTTTAATAATGATATAGGAATAGTGAGTTTTGATTCACCAGAGAGTGGCATCGGTCTTTCAGACGAAGAGGTTTCTGTAACCATCAAAAATTATGGAGCTGATACTCAAAATTTCTTTGAAATACAATATACCATAGACGGCGGAGTACCAGTTTTAGAAACTGTAGCAGACATCGTGAATCCAAATGAAACCCTTGTATACAATTTTTCTCAGATTGCAGATCTTTCGTCATTGGCAGTATATTCTATTGAGGCATCGGTTAACCTTGGTGGAGACCAGTTTAACAGCAACAATACGGTCACAACAGAGGTTGAAAACAAGATATGTGCTCCTACGATGAACTGTTCTTTAGGAGACGGAATTCAACTTTTTTCAATTGCAGATATTAACAATGTATCAGGATGTGAGGGATATGGAGATTTTACAAATCTAACCGCCAATCTAGTTCCCGGAAATACATACCCACTAACGATTACTACAGGATATGGAAATCAAAATGTGACGGTATGGATAGACTTTAACAATGACAATGATTTTACAGCTGATGAAAAAATAGTTAGTAATTTTATAATTGCGCCAGGTGAAACAGGAGGTTTATATACAGAGACAATAGATGTTATAATACCTGCATCTACTGACCTAGGTAGTTTTACAATGAGAGCAAAGACCAACTGGAATAATCCAGTACCTGAAGATGCGTGTGTTCCTACAAACTATGGAGAGACAGAAGATTACACCGTCAATATTGTGAGCATGCTGAA
The DNA here is from genome assembly GCA_964485155.1 of uncultured Flavobacterium sp. Classification (GTDB taxonomy): domain Bacteria; phylum Bacteroidota; class Bacteroidia; order Flavobacteriales; family Flavobacteriaceae; genus Polaribacter. The sequence continues at coordinate 1,396 of CAZAIL010000114.1, read as the reverse complement.
TACCTCAGACTTTTCACCTTTAAACAATACAAAGCTTACTATTTTAGACAAAGGAGACAAGCAATATGAGGCTGTTCTTACCACAGTTTATGATGGTCCTGCATACATTGCGATTTATAATTTAAAAGGTCAGCAATTAAAATTCAAAAAAATTGTAAAATCATCTGTTGATTCTTATGTGGTTAGATTAGATATGTCACAAGTCTCAACCGGCATGTATATTATACGTATTGGAGGCAAAATAGGTGGTAGCTATTTGACAGAAAAATTTATTATAAAATAGAAATGCTTATGTACATCGTTTAGTTATATCATAAATTAATGACGCTATTATTAGATAAACATGAAAAATATCATTGAGTAAAGAAATAGAAGACAAACTAGAAAAAATACCAGTACTTAATGTACTGGTTAGATTTGGGAAGAAAATAAAAATCCCAGGTCTTAAAGGTATGTCGCTCTATGATATTTTAGAAATGTACATTATAGGTATTGTAGAAGGAGCATTAACCACCAGAGCTGGTGGAATTGCCTACAGTTTTTTTATGGCCATTTTTCCATTTATGCTATTTGTGTTAACATTAATTCCATACATTCCTGTTGATGGTTTTCAGGATGGGCTAATGACCTTAATTTCAGAAATTTTACCACCAAAAACCTTTGATGCTGTTGACACCGTTTTACTAGATATTATAGAAAACAAACAAGCCGGATTATTATCTTTTGGTTTTTTAGTCTCTATTTTTTTAATGACAAACGGAGTGAACGCCATCTTTGGTGGTTTTGAATATTCGTACCATGTAAAAGACAATAGAAATGTTTTTAGAGCTTATTTTCTATCGATGTTTGTTTCTTTATTGATGGCATTATTCTTAGTGATTACAGTAGCTCTAACAGGTTTTTATCAGTTATTATTAGATGGATTTAACAATAAGGGTTGGATAGATGACGAGGCCCTATGGCTACAATTTGGAAGAGGGGTCTTGTTTTTAGTGATGATTTTTACCATTGTTTCGATCTTGTACAAATACGGAACAAAAAACGGAAAATATTCTAGTTTTTTCTCTCCAGGAACCATATTTACCACCATTTTATCAATTCTTACTTTTTACCTTTTCGGTTATTATGTCAATGAATTTGCTCAGTACAACGAATTGTATGGCTCTATTGGAACGCTCTTAATTTTAATGTTATTCATTTGGTTAAATGCCATCATACTCTTATTGGGATTCGAATTAAATGCGAGTATTTATTCACTGCAAATAAAAAATAAAACAAATAGTACAGAATAGTACTTCCCGAGATTTTTCGGATATTTGCACTCGAAGCTGAAATTACCATTTTTAGTTTTTAATAGATAACTGAATATTGTTTTTATGAAACCAAGCATTCCAAA
>CAZAIL010000113.1:0-6798 GCA_964485155.1 uncultured Flavobacterium sp. | reverse complement strand
TAGCTATTGGTGTAGGAGGGTATTATATCTTAAAAAAACAACTCCCAGACTCAGACCCTTTACAAATTGTAAATTCATTTTTATTATACGCAATTTTAGCAGATCTAATATTTCGCTACTTAATGCAAAAGTTGCCCGTAATGAAAATAAAACCATTACTTAATATCCCAATTAAAAAAAGTTCTTTAGTGAACTATGTTTTGGGGAAGTCTGCATTTTCAGCCTTTAATATTTTAGCCTTGTTTTTTTATATTCCTTTTGCGATTGTTTTAATAATAGAAGGGTATCATACGACAGGTGTTTTAGGATGGCTGTTCACTATGATTTTAACGATTCAGTCTGTGAATTTTTTAAACTTTTTAATTAATAAAAGCAGTGCTGCTTTTGCATTAATTCTAGGATTATTAGGATCTTTAATTGCATTGCATCAATTTGATGTTTATAACATTGCCAGCATTGGAGGGCAGGTTTTTGATGCAGTTTATGCAACACCAATATATGCCATTATTTCACTACTAATTTTAGTTGTTTTATATCAATTAAATTACAAACAACTTAGGGCTCAGGTTTATTTAGATGAAGGTATTTTAGAGGAAGTCGCGGAGGCGAAATCAGTAGATTTATCATGGGCAGATAGACTAGGTGACGTAGCCCCTTTTATAAAAAATGATATCCGGTTAATTTGGAGAAATAAAAGAACAAAAACTGTTTTTTTAATGTCTTTTTTATTCCTTTTCTATGGGGTATTCTTTTTCACTCAACAGACTTATAGAGATATGCCTGCCATGCTAATGTTTGCTTCTTTATTTATTACGGGAGGTTTTGCTTTAAACTATGGGCAGTTTATTCCTGCTTGGGATAGCGCACATTATAAGTTGTTAATGAGTCAGAGTTTTAGTTATCGTAAATTTTTAGAATCAAAATGGGTTTTAATGGTCTCAATGACAGCGTTACTTTACTTATTAAGCTTCCCCTATTTATATTTTGGCACAGAGATTTTTTTAATGATTACTGCAGGGGCAGTATTTAATATTGGTTTTAATTCACTTTTTTTATTGTATGCCGGGTCATTTAACAGAAAACGAATAGACCTAACAAAAGGAGGTTTTGGAAACACTCAAGGAACGAGTGCAACACAGTTTCTTGTTGTTGTTCCATTAATGATATTCCCAATGCTTTTATTTTGGGTTTTTAACAAATTTGTTGGCTATAACTCGGGGTTCTTTGTTGTTGCTTCTATTGGAGTTTTAGGATTAATTTTAAAAAACTACTTCATGAACTTCATCGAGAAAAAATATATAAGAGACAAATACGCTATGATTAACGCTTTTGGAAAAGAAGCATAATTTTTAAATAAATAATAATAATGATTACAATAGATACAGTTTCAAAAAAATACGGAAAAGCAGAGGTTCTTAACATTGATGCTCTTGAAATTCCTACAGGACAAAGTTTTGGATTGGTAGGGAACAACGGAGCAGGAAAAACAACACTATTTAATATTCTACTAGATTTAATTAGGCCAACTACAGGTGCTATTGTTACGAACGATATTTCTGTTCATAAAAGTGAAGCTTGGAAAAACTTTACAGGCTCTTTTATTGATGAGAGTTTTTTAATAAGCTACTTAACTCCTGAAGAATATTTTCAATTCATTGGAGATTTAAGAGGAATGAATAAAACCGATGTAACAAGTTTTTTAAGTCAATTTGAAGAGTTTTTTAATGAGGAGGTTTTAGGAAAGAAAAAATATCTAAGAGATTTAAGCAAAGGGAATCAGAAAAAAGTAGGTATTGTAGCTGCCATGATGGGAAACCCTCAGGTGGTTGTTCTAGACGAACCTTTTGCCAACCTAGACCCAACAACACAAATACGCCTCAAGAAACTTTTAAAAACACTTACCACCGACAAAGACGTAACAGTGTTAGTTTCTAGCCATGATTTAAGTCACGTAACTGAAGTCTGCGAGCGCATAGTGGTTTTAGATAAAGGTCTTGTAGTAAAAGATATAACTACATCTAGAGAAACATTAAAAGAATTAGAGAGCTATTTTGCGGTTTAAGAAAATAAGTATCAGTTTTATTACTATTTTTACAGACAGAATTGCAATATATTACATTAGAATCAGTTGTAGTTAAGAGTTTATAATTCATGAAAAACAGTCAAAAAATAGGGTTTCTAAGCTTGTTGTTGCTTGTGTTTTCTTGTAGCACAAAGAAAGATGCGTTTTTAAACAGAAATTATAATGCAGTAACTACTGAATATAATATTTTGTACAATGGTGGTCTTGCTTTTCAGCAGGGAATTAATGAAATTAATTTAAATTACGAAGACGATTTTTTTGAATTACTACCAATAGAGCCTTTAAAGTTCGAAAGTAATAAAATTAAAGTACCTGTTTTTTCACCAAAAAAAGGTGGCTTGGGTGTTGGTTTCGGAGATGAAAATAAAACGGATTTAGAAGAGCAATTAACTCCTTTTGATATTTCAGAACAAAAAGCTGTAAAAGCAATCCAAAAGCATTCTATGAATATCTTAGGAAAAGAACGCAACAAAAAAATAGATGATGCGTATCTTCTTCTCGGAAAATCAAGATACTATACAGAGCGTTTTATTCCGGCAATAGATGCCTACAATTATATCATAGCAAATTACCCTAAAGCAAGTTTAATTAACGAGACTAAAATTTGGAGAGCGAAAGCCCATATTAGAATAGAGAATGAAGAACTGGCTATAGAAACACTGGAGATATTACTTAGAAAACTAGATTTACCAGATTTAATTCGAGAAGAAGCCAATACAGCATTGGCCATGGCGTATACCAAAATGGACAGTGTTCATATCGTAAGAAAACACTTATGGGAAGCAACTAAAACATCAAAAAATAAAGTTCAAAAAGCAAGAAACTTATTTGTTTTAGGTCAATTGTATGGTTTAGATAAAATTAAAGACACCGCCTCTATCGTTTTTAATAAATTAATAAATTTTAAAAAAGCACCTTATAAATACAAAATCTATGCAGCGATAGAATTGGCTAAAAATTCTGTCTCAGACTCATCATCTTTAGCCCTGCTAAAACAGTATAGAAAACTAATAAAGAACAGAGACAATAGGCCTTATTTAGATGGGCTTTATTATCAAGTCGCTTTATTAGAAGAAGAGAGAGATAGTGTTTCGAAAGCAATTTTGAATTATAATAATTCATTACGGGCAAAAAATGGAGGAGCAAAACAAAAAACGTATAGCTACGAGAAGTTGGCAAACATTTATTTTAAAAAGTTAGAATATGTCTCAGCTGGAGCATATTACGACAGTATATTGCAGGTTGCAACAAATAAGGAAACTCTCAGGTTAAAAAGAATTGAAAGAAGGTCTAAGAACTTAAAGTCGCTAACAAAGTTTGAAGAAATTCTTCAAACAAACGATAGTATTCTTAGCCTTGCTGCCTTACCTAAAGATCAATTAGAACAGTATTTTGAAGCATATATAGATAAAATTAAAAAAGAAGACGAAGAATTAGCACAAAGAAAACTAAATGAAATTTCTTTTGGAAGTTCTTTTGGTGGAGGAACACAATCTACAGAAACTAAAGGGAAGTGGTATTTTTATAATGTGCAATCGTTAGGGTTTGGAAAAGGAGAATTTAGACGCATTTGGGGAACTAGGCCTTTAGAAGACAATTGGAGAAGATCAGATAAATCTATTATTACCAATGAAACTGCAGAAGAAGAGATTGTTGCCAATCAAAAAACAGCACGTTATGAACTTTCTACTTATTTAGAGACAGTTCCTTCAACAAGAAAAGAAATAGATTCACTAGTTTTTGATAGAAATACAGCCTTGTTTGAACTAGGCTTAATTTATAAAGAACAGTTTAAAAACATACCACAATCAATTAACAATCTTGAGCGACTGTTGACTTCGAGCCCTGATAAAGAATTAATCTTGCCGTCAAATTATCATTTATATCAACTTCATTCATTGAGTGGAAGCACAAAAGCAGCAAAGTATAAGAATCTTATTTTAAACACCTATTCTGAATCTCCCTTTGCAAAAATTATTTTAAATCCAGAAATTCAACTTTCAAAAGAGAAAGAGGTAGACGAAGATTCTGAAGTTTACGAAATAGCCTATCGTTTGTATAAAGATGATTCTTTTGAAGATGTAATCTGTTTTATAGACATGACCATTCCAACCCTTGAAGAGGGGTCTATTTTAATATCTAAATTTGAATTACTAAAAGCATACGCAATAGGAAAATATCAAAATAAAGATTCGTATATTGTTGCCCTAGAGAAAGTTGCGGTAGATTATTCGCAAACAGAGCAAGGAAAAAAAGCCCTAGAAATTATGAAAAGACTAAAAAAATAATGTCTATGTTCAGCAACAAAGAAAAAACACAAAAAACCAAGGTTATGGAAATAAATGTTGTCGCAAAAAACACTACGATAAATGGAGATATTATCTCTGAAGGAGATTTTAGAATAGATGGAACTTTAGAGGGAAATATTAAAACAAAAGGACGTGTAATTATTGGTGTTGAAGGATCTGTAAAAGGAAAAATAGATGCAGTAAATTCTGATATAGAAGGAAAGTTTTCTGGAGAATTACTTGTTCAAGAAACTTTAACAATTAAAGCAACAGCAACTATTTCTGGAGATGTAATTATTGGAAAACTCTCTGTAGAGCCAGGCGCAACATTTAATGCATCTTGTTCTATGAAAGGAGCAATAAAAGAACTCAATCAAAATGAGCAATCAAAAACAATCTCAGAAAAAACCGCTTAAAAACGCACTCATACTTACTGGGGTTGCTTTTCAAATGGGAGTAACAATCTACCTATTTGTGATGTTAGGCAAATGGTTAGATAACACCTACAACAATGGAAGTAGAGCCTATGTTATTATCGCTACATTAATGGGTGTTGGGATTTCTTTATACCTCACACTAAAGCAATTGAATAGAATTAATTCTTAATGAATCAGGTACTTTTAGGGTTTTTATGTAGAATCATTGTAATAACAGGTGTGGTATTTATGGTTCACATATTAGCCCTACACTCCTTTGGACTTCCTCTTTTTAATAATAAAATACTATTATCATACAGTGCTAGTATTCTATTGGCAATGTTTGTTTTTTTGATGCTGTTTTTTTTAAGAAATAAGTTTAAAAATGAATTAGGGTATATTTTTTTAATGGGTAGCTTTATTAAATTAGGTTTTTTTATTTTCTTATTATACAAGCCGTTTTATTCAGACGGTCAGATCTCAAAGTCAGAATTTTTAGTTTTTTTTGTACCGTACTTTTTTACCCATCTTACAGAGATTTTCAGCCTCTCTAAATGGTTAAATAAAATCTAACAATAAACAGTGTTTGCTATTGTCAAAAAACCAGTAAAATAAAGTTTAAAATAGTTTTTCTTTTTAGGATAAAAACTTACATTTGCATCGATTTTTAAGCCACTATTATTTAGAGTGAAATGCATAGAAAAATAACTGTAAAAGCGTTAACCTTAGTCTTCTTTTTATTCTCTATTGCAATTTTTGCAAGCGATGATAAAAAAACGACAGAAGAAAAGACTCACCAGACTGAAAAGACGAAGGAGCAAAGAGAAAAAGAAGTAGAAGAGTATATTCCACATCACCTTTTAGATTCACATGACTTTAGCTTGTTTTCATACACAAGCGACGAAGGAGAGCACGTATATGTTGGTTTTCCTTTACCAGTTATTTTATGGGATGATGGTTTAACTATTTTTATGTCTTCAAAATTTCACCATGGTGAAACAGTTGCAAAATCTAGAGAAAACTACTATAAGTTAGATCATGGTAAGATTTATAAAACAGATGCTGCAGGAACAATTACTTTTGACGAAGCACATCACGCAACCAACACCAAGCCATTAGATTTTTCAATAACAAAAAATGTATTTACTGTTATGATGGTTGGTTTATTGATGTTCTTTATGTTTAGCAGCATGGCAAAAGCATACAAGAAAAATGAATCTATGCCAAAAGGAATGGGTCGCTTATTAGAGCCAATAGTAATTTACATTCGTGATGATATTGCCAGACCAAATATTGGAGAAAAGTATTACAAAAGGTACATGAGCTATTTACTTACGGTATTTTTCTTTATTTGGATTATTAATTTATTTGGATTAACTCCTCTAGGAATTAATGTAACCAATAATATCGCCATCACATTTTGTTTGGCAATAATTACTTACTTAATTACCACGTTTACAGCTAAAAAAGATTACTGGAAACACATTTTTTGGATGCCAGGAGTGCCAACGCCAATGAAATTTATCTTAATGCCAATAGAGTTGTTAGGAACCTTCATTAAGCCGTTTTCTTTAATGATACGTTTGTATGCAAACATTACAGCAGGGCATATTGTATTGATGAGTATCTTAGGAATGATTTTTATCGCTCAAAATTGGTTAGGAGGATCGTTGTCGTTTTTATTAGCAATGGTATTAGGAATACTAGAATTATTAGTAGCGGCTTTACAAGCCTATATTTTCACAATGTTGTCTGCGCTCTATTTTGGGTCGGCAGTGGAAGAACACGATCATCATTAAGATGATTTTAAAAACGAATTTTTAATTTTAAATATATATTATGGAAGGTTTAAATTTTATCGGAGCAGGATTAGTAGTAATCGGAGCTGGTATCGGTATCGGTCAAATTGGTGGAAAAGCAATGGAAGCAATTGCTCGTCAGCCAGAAGCGACAGGTAAGATCCAAACAGCGATGCTTATTGCAGCAGCTTTAATTGAAGGTATTGGATTTG
>CAZAIL010000112.1:2752-6936 GCA_964485155.1 uncultured Flavobacterium sp. | reverse complement strand
ACTTTTTTAAAATGTTTGCTGCAAAATAGGAAAAGTGAATTGCTCCATAAATACCCCCAATTAGGGCAATTAAAGAAGCTATTTCCACAAAAAATCCTTTCATAAAACCTCTTATAAAAGCAACAATTAAAATAACTGCTATTACAATATCGAAGATGTTCATAATCCTTGTCCTTTTTTTCAAATATAAGTAACTCAATGATATTCTTTGGTACTTTCTTGTTTGTATATTTACAATCATGTATGCTTTGGTAGATTGTAATAACTTTTATGCTTCTTGTGAGCGGGTGTTTAACCCCAACTTACAAAACAAACCTGTTGCTGTATTAAGCAATAATGATGGTTGTGTAATTGCTAGAAGTGATGAGGCAAAAAAATTAAATCTCCCGATGGGCGCCCCTATTTTTAAATGGGAGAACTTCTGTAAGCATCATAAAGTTACCGTTTTATCGTCTAATTATCCGTTATATGGTGATATGAGCGCTAGAGTTATGACAATTCTAGAGCAGTTTTCACCCAATGTTGAAGTGTATAGTATTGATGAAGCTTTTATAGATCTTACAGGATTTGATCATCATAATTTTAATGATTACGGAACAAGCATTCGAAATAGAATTTTGAAGTGGACCGGAATACCAACCTGTGTAGGAATTGCCCCCACAAAGGCGCTCTGTAAAGTAGCTAACAAGATTGCAAGAAAGTTTCCAAAAGAAACCGGTGGCGTTTATGTAATTGATTCTGATGAAAAACGCCTAAAAGCACTCAAGTGGACAGCCATTAAAAATGTGTGGGGAATTGGTCGTCGTTTAGAAAAACGCTTGATTGTAAAAGGGTGTAAAACAGCATTTGATTTTACACAATTATCTGATGATTGGGTACGTCGAAATTTTTCAATTACAGAATGGAAATTAAAAAAAGACTTGGAAGGAATTCCAACCATCGAATTCGAAATAAAAGAAACAAAGCGCTCTATTGCAACCACTAGAAGTTTTGAACAGACCTATTCAGATATTGAAAATATTACAGAACGAATATCCACTTTTGCTGCATGTTGCGCAGAAAAATTACGAGCACAAAAAACTAGTTGCCATATGATCATCGTCTTATTAAGTAGCGATCGTCATAAAAGAGATGTAGCACAGCATAACGCTTCAAAAACAATTGTTTTCCCATACCCTACAGATTCTACACTTAGCATTACAAAGGCATCTGTAGAAGCTGTAAAAACAATTTTTAAAGCAGGTATAAAATATAAGCGTGCAGGTATTATTGTTACAGGACTGGTTCCTACAGACAATCATCAATTAAATTTATTTCTTCATGAAAACCCAAAGCACAAACCATTGATGTCTGCAATAGATCATCTAAATAAAAAATTTAAAACAACCACCATTAAATTGGCAAATCAAGACTTACAACGAACTTGGAAAATGAAACAAGAACGTTTGTCTCCAAAATATACTACAAAGATCAACGATATTATTACCGTAAAATAAATGACAAAATCGCTTCAATTTTTCAGCCCAAAAGCATCAAATAGTACTGGTGCAATTTTTATTGACACAGGAATCTCAGCTGGATTTCCTTCTCCAGCAGACGATTTTAAAGAAACTAGAATTTCTCTAGATGAAGAATTAATTACCAATAAAGAAGCAACATTCTTTGCCAAAGTAAAGGGACAATCTATGATTGATGCTGGTTTAGATGACAACGATTTATTAGTCATTGACAGAAGTCTTGAACCTGAAAATAATAAAATAGCTGTTTGCTTTTTAGATGGTGAGTTTACTATAAAACGGTTAAAAGTAAAAGGTAATGATGTTTGGCTACAACCAGAAAATCCAGATTATCCCATTATTAAAATCACCGAAGAGAATGATTTTGTTATTTGGGGAATTGTCACAAGTGTCATTAAAAAAGTATAAGTTCAGAATTCTATCTTAACTAACTTTTACGAGTTAAACAGAAACAATTCTTCCTCTTTTAGTTAAAACACTAATTCAAATTTCGTTGTTCAATAAAAAATCGTTTCATCAACTGACTGCATTCATTCTCTAAAATACCACGAACTACTTTTGTTTTAGGATGTAAAGTTGTCTGTAAATTAACAAAGCCTCTTTGATGCTCAGAGGCTCCGTATACAATCTTACCTAGTTGGGTCCAATAACTTGCTCCTGCGCACATTTGACAAGGTTCTAAGGTCACATAAAGCGTACATTCTTTTAAATATTTCCCGCCAAGAAAATCGGCCGCAGCAGTAAAAGCTTGCATTTCTGCATGTGCTGTTACATCGTTTAAGGTTTCGGTGAGGTTGTGCGCTCTGGCAATAATTTTATCATTCATTACTATCACAGCCCCAACAGGAACCTCTCTTTTCTTAAAAGCAAACTCAGCTTCCTGAAGTGCTTTTTTCATAAAATAAGTATCGTCAAAAGGCTGAATCATTTCAAAAAATATTTATTCAATATTACAAATATCTTTTGAGTTGTAAAATTGTATTTTTGTAGCATAATGAATGCTTTACTTGACGCCATAAAATTTCCATCAGATCTTAGAAAGCTAACTACAGATCAATTGCCAAAATTGGCAAAAGAATTGCGTGCATTTATTATTGATATCGTAGCTACAAAACAAGGCCATTTAGGCGCCAGTTTAGGAGTAGTAGAACTCACCATTGCCTTGCATTATTTATTTGATACGCCTAATGATTTATTGGTATGGGATGTGGGCCACCAAGCGTACGGACATAAAATTTTAACTGGTAGAAAAGATATTTTTGAGACCTACAGACAGCTTCACGGTATTTCAGGATTTCCAAAAATAACTGAAAGCAAGTATGATGCTTTTGGGGTTGGACATTCTTCTACCTCAATCTCAGCTGCATTAGGGATGGCAATTGCATCTTCTTTAAAAGGCGAAACAGGAAAACATCATATTGCAGTAATTGGCGATGCATCTATTGCTAGTGGAATGGCATTTGAAGCGTTGAATCATGCGGGTGTTAGTGATGCTAATTTATTAATTATTTTAAATGATAACGCCATTGGTATCGATCCTTCTGTAGGTGCTTTAAAAGAGTATCTAACCAAAGTAAAAACAGATAAGTCTCTAGCAAAAAATAATATTATACGCGCACTAAACTTTGACTATTCTGGCCCTATAGATGGGCATGATTTAGATAGTTTACTAAAAGAGCTAACGCGTTTAAAAAGTAAAAAAGGTCCTAAGTTTTTACATGTTATTACCACTAAAGGAAAAGGACTCGATCAGGCAGAAAAAGATCAAGTAAAATATCATGCTCCTGGAAAATTTGATGCTAAAACAGGAGAATTAGCTCCCAAAAGCACAGGTGTCTTTCCTCCAAAATACCAAGATGTTTTTGGTACAACAATTGTTGAGCTAGCTAGAACAAACAAAAAGATTATTGGCATTACTCCAGCAATGCTTTCAGGAAGTTCCTTAAAGATGATGCTGGAAGAGTTCCCTGAAAGAACGTTTGATGTTGGTATTGCAGAACAGCATGCTGTAACCTTAGCTGCTGGGATGGCAACACAAGGAATGGTACCATTTTGTAATATCTATTCTACCTTTATTCAACGAGCCTATGATCAAATAATACATGATGTGGCTTTGCAAAATCTACCGGTTATTTTTTGTCTAGATAGAGCTGGACTGGTAGGTGAAGATGGGGCTACACACCATGGTGTTTTTGATATTGCTTACATGAGAGCTATTCCAAATATGATTGTTTTTGCGCCAAGAAATGAAATAGAATTACGTAATATTTTGTACACTTCTCAGTTGGGCTTAAACCATCCAATTGCGATTCGTTACCCAAGAGGAAGAGGGGTGTTGTTTGACTGGAAAAAATCATTTGATACTATTAAAATGGGGACTGGAGTTTGTCTACAAGAAGGGAGAGATATAGCCATACTATCTTTAGGAGCTATTGGAAATAATGTTACAAAAGTGCTGGAAGAATTTCCTAAGGTCGCACATTATGACCTACGGTTTGCAAAGCCTTTAGATGAAAAGTTACTTCATAAAATATGTGCTGAATTTAAACAAATTATTACCCTAGAAGATGGTGTGATACCCGGTGGGTTTGGCTCAGCAATTCTAGAATTTTCTGCCAAACACGGGTATAAAAATTCAATTAAAATTTTAGGAATACAGGATGACTT
>CAZAIL010000112.1:0-2652 GCA_964485155.1 uncultured Flavobacterium sp. | reverse complement strand
ATCAGAAAAATTTGAGGTTCTCCAAATTCCTAATTCTGTACCTATAATTACCTCTTCTAATAATAATGGGTTTTGTAAAATTGCTTTTACAGGGATGTCTGGTAGATTTCCTTCTTTACCTACCCAAGTTGTTCCTCCATCAGCGGTATACCAAATATTTTGAACACCATAGTTATGCATGGTTACAAAAATTTCATTTTCATTGGTCCCTAACTCTATGTCAGAAATAGATCCTACAAAATCAGTTCCAGTAATATCTGTCCATATAGGATTGTTGGGGAAAGTATTTGTTGTTCCTGCTATCTTTATCAATTTCCCGTTTTTAAGACCTATAAATAGATTCGATTGATTTGTTGTATAGTGAGAAACTGTTAATGCTGACGGTTCTGAATCCATAAAAGAAGCATCAGCAATATTTGTTCTAGTAACTGTTCCAGATTTAATATTTCTATACATTCTAACAATAAAGTCTGAGCTACTAGAATAATTTGAATATAAAATATCTAAATTAGAATCTAGCGCTTCTTGGTTGATGAAGTCTCCATTAGATCCAGATTCATTATTAATAGTTCTCACATTTCCGTTTGAAAAATCATATAGCTTAATATTTCCATTGTACACATAATTCGCTATACAATACTGGTCTGTACCATCTTGATCGAAGAAACTGTAAGCACCATCACCCCCTTGTCTTTCGTAAAAGCTATTTACTCCAGCAGAAGCGTTTTCTATCATTAGAGTTCCATTGTCTTGCGCCCCTGCTAAAAAGTATTCATTACCAGAGAAAGCGGTAGTAGGCGCTACCCCTACTGTATAAAATTGCAGGGTATTGTATCCTTTTTTTCTAGGAAAAATATTGTTTCCCGCATTGGTAGAAAGGTAAACACCTCCATCGTTACTAAACACCATTTTTGAAGAAGAAGAGAAGGCTAATCCGTGTTGATCTGCATGAACTTCTTGGTAGCCCCATCCACCGTACCAGTGTGATATTTGAGACCATGAAGTTCCACCATTTGTGCTTTTAAATAAGTCAATTCCACCAACATAAAGGATATTATCATTAGTAGGATCTACTCTTATAAGTAAATCATAAAAAGCCTGTCCTCTCGTAAAATCGTTTGCATCAATTCCAGTATCTGCATCATTTGGTAATGCTAAAGTTGTAATATTCGTAAAGTTATCTGTTGTTTTGTATATCCCTACAGGATCTGTATTTAATTGTGCCAACACATATATTGTATTTGCATCTGTTGGAGAACAGGCAATTTCTGTTCTTGAACCACTAGGCACGGTGTGTTTTAATGTAAATGTTGATCCATCAATAGAGTGATAAATACGACCTCCTCCTTCACCAAAAGTATTGGATTGGGTTGAGACATAAATAGAATTATCAGCAGCAATTTTTATGTTGTTTGGTTCTAAATTCTCTCCAGCACTTAATACTAATTTAGAAAAATTAGTTCCATCAGTAGATTTATAAACTCCTACTTCATTAATTCCTAATAATGCTCCATAAGCAAATGTTTCGGCAGCAGCAAAGAACACCTCAGAAGTTCCATTATTATCTCTTACTACTAGATCATTTATATGCTGTATTCCGGGTAAAATAGTATATCCTGAAGTGTTAGATCCTGGCTGTAAGGTTCCGTTTACACCATTTCCTAAAGCGGCAATAATTGCATTTCCATCTGTATCAGAAACCATTGCTGATGTAATTGTAATATTTAATGGGTTTCCCTCTTCATTAAAACCTAAACCGTCACCACCCATAAGTATAGGTGCTCCACTTACATTATTTACAACAATAACCGCAACAGCTCCTGCATCTTGAGCTCGTTTTACTTTGTCATCAAAAGTACACTCACCTCTTCTAATAACTGCAATTTTTCCGTTTACTGCAGATGAATTCACGATAGCAGAACAAGCGTCTTCTGTTGGAGATGTTGCATCAATAGCTAGAACAAGGTCACCGGTAATCGCCGAACTTAGGTCAGAACCAAAACCAGTTGTAACTGTAATGTTATAATCTGCTGCAATATTAGCAGGACTATTAATTTTAAGAACTGCTGCTGGTGATGTATCTACATAAGATGATCCTGTTACACCTCCATAAATCTGATTCCATGTTGCACCTCCGTCTGTTGTTTTCCAAAGTCCGTTACCAACTGCATAAGCACTAGTATACGATTCTCCGGTTCCTACATACCAAATATTAGCATTATTTGGGTCTACGGCGATTGAAGACACAGATAAGTTTTCTGAAATACCTACATAACTCCAAACAGAATTTATATCTGAAATATTTGTGTTTTTCCACAATCCCCCACTAACACCTCCAGCATATACTGTTTCTTGAGTTGGATCATTAGGGTCAAACAGTAAGGCTCTGGTTCTACCCCCAACATTATCTGGACCTCTTTCTACCCAAGGATTATTAACTGCATCTCCTGGCGCTCTTTCCTCTAGTCTCTCTGCGTTTAATCTTGCTTGTAATTGTAGTAATTCTCTTTTATGTGTTCGCCCTGTTGCTGGATTAATTTCATTTAAATATTCTTGTTCAAAATACTTATTAGGCGGGATCCCTTTAGCTTTTCGCTCACTTTTTGTCAGCTCTAAAGTTTCGTTGTAAGGATGACTTGCTAAAAAAGCTGC
>CAZAIL010000111.1:0-7016 GCA_964485155.1 uncultured Flavobacterium sp. | reverse complement strand
TTCTACAAGGTTTATTTGAATATAATTTAGAAATAGGAAGGTGTTTTTAGTTCTATCACAAAACCTGCATTTGATGGTAATTCATAGGATTCTCTAGCACAAATATCTAGCACAGAATCGATGTCTATTTTTGTGAATTTCAATCCAATTTGAAGATTTTGTAGCATCTGTAATAATTAGGGTTATTTTACACTTTGGATAGTGGAATGGTCTACTTTTATCCCTCTGATTGACATTAATTCTTCCACATCTCTATAACTCAATGTAAATCATAATTTGAAGTAAACCGCTTGTAATATAACTACTCTTGGATAACGATGACGATCAAACATAATTTAAGTATTTAATGAAGTCAAATCTAAACATTTATTATGCTTTGATGAAGTTAATGCGACAGAACCGTTTGTTCATCATACCCATTTTCAAAAGTTAGGAATGTCTTGTTAACATAACAAAAAGACAACCCCCCACTAAGAAGTATAAAGAATATTAGCAGTCCTGTAATCTTAAAAAAAAGAATTTTTTTTCTTCATGAGAATATAATTTTATAAAAAATAGTTGAAGTTTTATCGTAAAAAAGATTTACACTAAAATAATAAAAAATGGTCAATTTTTTTTAAAAAGGAATCTATTTTTATTATAACTGTATTAAATGACCATAAAAAAGATGCGTTTTAACGGATTATTTTTTTAGTTTACAGAGTTATTCTAGAGACCCTTATTTAAACCGATATAGAACGCTCAGGCGGTGATTGATACATTAAAAATGTTGTTAAAAGTGTTGCTATAAAGTAAGTTGTAGTAAATACAGCAAGAGGAAAATTAATTTCCCATAAAGTCAATTTAAAAGGGTATAATAAAAATAATAAGCCTAAAAAACTTCTAGAAATTTCAAAGAAAAAAGCCCATTTATGACCATCCATTATAGAGGTAAACCCAAAGATAGTTGTTGAAATGAGTAGTCCAAAAATCAATTGAGAACCAACACTAAGATCACCAAAAGAGGATAGAAAAACATAAATAAAGATATTCAAACATACAAACTGAAACACCGCAATAATTTTATGTAATGTTGAGTATTTTGGAGCATATTTTTCTAGTGCATAAATGTTTTCAATAGCTGATATAGGAAAACGATCAGCTACATCTTTAGGTCTCCAGCCGGTTGGCATAAACCATAGTTTAAACTTATCTCCCCAGTTTTTAGCGCGCCAGGCATCTTTTGCTAAACCCCAATTATGTTGAAAATTAATAATGATTGGATTCCAGGTTTGTACAGGTTTTAATGTGCCATATACACAAGGGACTTCTCCTAATTCTTCTTGGAAGGTTCCAAACAAACGGTCCCAAATACAAAAAATGGCAGAAAGGTTTTTGTCTACATACTCTTTATTGATGGCATGATGAACTCTGTGTTGTGAGGGTGTCACAAAAATATATTCTAGCCATCCTAATTTACCTATATGGCGGGTATGATACCAAAATTGACCAAAAAGATGAAGCGGTGCCAATACTATAATAATTTTTGGAGGAACACCAAATAAAGCCGCAGGAATTAAAAATAAGGCACCAAAACCAATAATATTTTTTGAGATGCTTTGACGAAGGGCACATGCCAAGTTAAATTCTTCACTGCTGTGATGCACAACATGTCTGTTCCAGAATATATTTATTGAATGATTTAATCGATGATTCCAATAACTAGCAAAATCCATACAAACTAAGGCAATTATATACAAACTAATACTTTCTTCAAGTTTTATTAAAGCAATATTTTCTAGTATATAAGGATATGTAATAATAATAAATCCAATACCCAAAAGATCTTTAATCATATTAGTTGTACCAGCACTTAAACTTGAAATGGTATCCATCAAATTATAGGTGAGGTTTTTTCTCCATAATCCGTAGAGGATTTCAATTAAAATCAATACCATAAAACTTGGTAAAGCAATCAATAAGACATTTGCATAGGTTTCCATTGATAACAAATTTAAGCAAAATTTTTAAGTATTTTTTTTCAAACTAATTTCACATAATTACTCTATCGGAAATTTTAATTTTATGATGTAGATTACAAAATGATTTTAAGTTGTTTTATTTAATTATTTCATCTATGAAAAATTTGAAGTATTTTTCAAATTCAATTGAATTTTCCATATGTGGTAAATGGGCAGCATCATCTATAAATACTTCTTTTCTATTTGGCAGTATTGAGTCTAGTTTCTCTTTGAAGGAATCATATAAAACAACCTTGTCATGTAATCCCCATATAGTATAAACAGGAATTCCCATATCATTAATTTCTAAATGAATATCATCTAGTGTAACTATATTTTTTCTTGTAGAAATTAAGGCTTTAGCAAACCCTTTATGAGTAAGAAGTTCTTTATAGAGTTCTGGCCAATTTGGAAATTTTTCTGGTTGATAGAAATCTTCAAGTTGCCCAATTGCTTTTTCAGGGTATGTGGCAATGTAATCGTTAATTTCTTTTTCAGAAACTGTTTTGTTATTTTGTTCTATATGAGTTTCAAAACTAGAAGAAGAAACATAAATAAGCCCTTCAATTTTAGTTGGTTGTAGGCTAGCCATTTTAGATATAATACGACCTCCGTTTGATAATCCACAAACAATCGCTGAATCTATTTTTAAACTAGACATCAATTCTAAGACTTGATTTGCTCTTAAAGTATCTGTTTGGGGGGTGTCAGGATTGCTAGAATATCCTCTTCCATATAAATCTAATGCCACAACACGGTATCCTAACTCAGTTAAATAATTTGTAGTTGGGGCCCAAATATAAGATGGAACAGAAAATCCGTGAACTAATATGATAGTTCCTTTGTCACTGCTAGAGTTTTTTTCTTCATAATAAGTAAATCCATCTGTCAGTTTTATATAAGCCCCATTGTTAGTAGAGAGTACCTTTTTTCTAAAGGCATCATCTTTAATAATACTCTCGTAAGAAATGGTGTTATTTTTACAGCTAAAAATAAGTAGAGTAAGTAAAAAAATAATTTTTTTCATTGGGTAAGAGTTTATCAAATATAAAGATTTTGATTGAAAAGTTATGTTTAACCTTATTTCTTTATATTAGGTGATCATATTAACAATAAATCTAATAAAATGAGATTTTTATTTCTTCTAGTTCTTTTTTCAAATCATGTTTTTTCACAAGATTCAAATTTTTCAAAGTATAATGATCAATTGAAATCTATAGAAGATGAAGTTAAGTATTTTGAAATTAAAAAAATAAATAATGAGTTTTACATGCTTGTTGGAGGTGGAGGTAATGTGGGTGTTTTTATTACTAATAATGAGGTTATTTTAATTGACAACAAATATGAAATTATAGAAGATATATTGATGGCTTCTTTGAGAGAAATTACAGATAAACCTATTAAATATATTATCAATACACACTTTCATCATGATCACTCTGATGGAAATAGAGCTTTTGGAAAAAAAGGAATACCAATAATCTCTCATATAAATGCAAAAAAAAGAATGAAGCAAAGTGCTGAGCTATATGGAGGAATATATGATTTTATAAAAGACTTTATTCAGCCAAAATATGATAAAGATGCTCTCCCAGTTATTACCTATAAAAGTAATTTAACTTTAACAGAAGGTGATGAGGATATTGAAATATATAATTTTGGACAAGCTCATACAGATGGTGACAGTGTTATTGTTTTTAGTAGTTCTAATATAATTCATACTGGTGATGCTTTTGTTAGATATGGGTATCCATATGTAGATTTGAATAATGGCGGTTCTATTAGAGGATTAATCGATCTTTTAAGTTCTTTAGAGTCTTTGTGTGATGATAACACGATTATTATGCCAGGACATGGTGATTTAAGTTCTAAAAAGGATGTTACAAAACTTAAAAACTCACTGCACGAATTATATACTAAAACAAAAATTGGTCTAAATAAAGGAATGACTTATCAAGAAATTGCTGAATCAGTAGACGAAACATTAAATGGAGATGCTGCTGTTAAATTAAATTACATAAAATCTATCGAAATAGAATTATCTAAAACTCATTAAAAAAAGTATTTTAATTTCATAATTATCAACTAGCAGACTGTTAAGTTATTCTTTTTCCAACTCTATTCATAAGGTTTACTTATGATTTGAAGAAGATGAATTAGAAAAAATTATGCAGACTAATAATTTATTTTAAATTTGTAATAAATTAATAAAATGGATTTTTCCCTTGAAGCTTGGGCTAAAGTAACAAGCACAATTCTTTTTCGATATTTATCATTTGCTGGTGTAAGTTTTATATTTTTTTATGTAATCCTAAAAAAGCCACTATGGTTCAGAAAGATTCAGAAGAAAATGCCAAAATTTTCTGATTATAGAAGAGATATACTATGGTCTATAGTTACAATCACCATTTTTGCATCTATCATTATCTTTATTTTTGTGAAATTTAATCATCTAACCAACACCTATAATGATATTGATGAATATGGGTATCCGTATTTATTTTTGTCATTTTTTTTGATGCTTTTCATACATGATACTTGGTTTTATTGGTGGCATAGATTGATGCACCACCCTATTTTATTTAAGCATGTCCATTTGGTTCATCATAAATCTACCAACCCGTCACCATGGACTGCATACGCTTTTCATCCGTTTGAGGCAATTATTGAAGTCGGGATACATCCTTTACTAGCATTTACATTGCCTATATACACTCCAGCACTTGGATTATTTTTTATCTTTCAAATTTTTTATAATGTCTATGGTCACTTAGGATTTGAAATTTATCCAAAAGGATTTCAAAAGCATTGGTTAGGAAAGTGGATAAATACATCTGTAGCTCACAACCTTCATCATAAGAAATTTGACGGTAATTATGGTTTATACCTACTCTTTTGGGATAGATTCATGGGAACTTTACGTAAAGATTATAATGAAACTTATGAGATAACTACCCAAAAGTCTACTTTAGAATAGTAGTCATAATTGCCTAATTACCATTATTTTATCATAAATTAAAGCTTTATTTATATGGGCTGCAGGAGTAGCAATTGGTAATGTAACAAGTATAGTAGCAACAATACACCATACAATAATGATAAACAGTTACTAATATTGTTTTAGCTCTTGTATGCAATACTCTTCATTTGCAACTTTATTCAAGAATTTTAAAATTAAGTTATGTTATAAGATATTTTTTAACCTTCCAAGAGATACCTATCAGTAAAAATTGAATGGGCAATCTTACAAGTGCAGCGTTTTGGCTCCCTATTGCAGGAGTCTCAGAGAATACATCCCAAATATGAATTGGTAAAAATAAAAGCATTAAAATTAAAATACCCCAAGCACCAATAATTTCTAGTTTTTTAAAAAATAAGGCAAGACCAAATAAAATTTCAAACAACCCAGATACATATACAATGGCCAGCGTAAAAGGTAAAAAAGAAGGTACAAATGGAATGTAATTATTAGGACTTATAAAATGCTGTACACCACCAAAAATTAAAAAGAGTGCTAAAATAACTTTCAATAAAAACCATTTTTTTTTCATCCTATAAATTTAAACATTAAAATTTCAATAAATTTCAGTGTGTAACTAAAATTTAGTTTTTGATAATAAATTAAGAAGTTGAGTTGTTTTATGCCTCTAGGATTCTTTATCAAATAGTTAGAGCGTTTACAGTAAACAAAAAAAGGATTACATTTCTGTAACCCTTTTTGCTCCTTCTCTTGTTCAGAGTTGCAGCAGAGCTATTTTTTTTGTGAATTAAATCACCCCACACCACCATAAACACCCCAAATCTCAACGAATTACAAAATATTTGCAGTAATTTAGGTTCATGAAAATTAGTTACATTTGAAAAAAGCAAGGTTTTATCTAGTTAGGCTTCCCATTATATCAATTACAATATTCTTTTTTTGCTGTGTTATTGCTGCATTAATTCACCCAGGATCTCACAAAGAAATTATTGGCTATCAATCAGATTATTACTCTTTTACCCATAATTTTCTAAGTGAATTAGGAAGTTTAAAAACGAATACAGACGAGATAAATCCAGCTATTATTCAAAAAGTTAATACCCCCTCCATGCTTTTATTTAATGGGAGTTTGATTTTGATTGGGGCAACATTAATGCTATTTTACATTAATTTTAAAAAAGTGTTTGGTCTTATTGAGGACTCTAGCAAGTCAATA
This sequence comes from uncultured Flavobacterium sp., assembly GCA_964485155.1. Classification (GTDB taxonomy): domain Bacteria; phylum Bacteroidota; class Bacteroidia; order Flavobacteriales; family Flavobacteriaceae; genus Polaribacter. Next base: position 820 of record CAZAIL010000111.1, on the reverse strand, counting down.
TTTTATTCTAAAATCACCATGCCTGTAGGGTTACTAGCAGGATTTTTTTATGCTGGAGTTGGATTTGTACCTCACGATCTTCATTTTGAGGTGCATGTGTTTTTTGCAAATTATGCCTTTCTAACTCTTTTCATCCTTTGTATTCTTCATAGTCTTGCGGTTTACCATTCTAACTCACTTAGCAACACCTATGTGATTGGGTATGTAGCCTTTTGTATCGTACTATTTATTTATTTGAGAATTATATTTTATGGTCCTCAGATTGGTCCTGGAAAAATATATAGTGAAACAGATCTTATGCTACAAGTGATCGCTCAAAAGTCAATTGTATTGACATTTATGGCTGCCATTCTCCACCAAGTTTATGGATTTAATTTACTCTTGAATAAAAAAAGATAAAATAAAGCTTCTCCATACTACAAAAAAAGGCTTACATCTGTGTAACCCTTTTTTGTTCCCCCTATTATTCAAAGTTGCAGCACGACATCATTTTTTGATTACTTTTGAAGATCTAAAAACTCTATTTGAATCATCATATAATCTGAGTATATATATATTATTTGAAAGTTGGGATAGATCAATATTCTTTGAGGTTGATTTCATTACTTCTCTTCCTGTGAGATCGAATAGTTTAACATATGAAAATTCTACATTAATTCGAATCGATGATGAAGTTGGATTTGGAAAATAAGTAAATTTCGATTTTGAAAGTTGCAACCACATTTTCACTCCAGAGATTAAGTCTATTTTGTTGGTAACCAATGTTTTAAAAAGAGGTAAAAATAAAAAAGAGGTCAAAAATGACCTCTTGTCTAATACA
>CAZAIL010000110.1:0-7335 GCA_964485155.1 uncultured Flavobacterium sp. | reverse complement strand
TTACACCCCAATTTTTCTAACAATACAAAACACTTTTTACCTTCAATTCGTAACAATTCACCTGAAACACCTAGATGAGGCACCTCTATTTTCTTACCAACAGCTGGAAGTTTTTTTTGAGAATTGTATTTTTGAGATAGGTAGTACTTCATCGCATCAATCTCTTCTTGGCGTACTTTTGCTTTTTGTCCGTCTATGAACAAATAACGTATAACACCAGGGACATCAAATACTTTGTTGAAATTTTTAGGTGTTATAGAAACTAACACCATACTTGGTAATAAAGGTACTTTTACAATTTTTTTGCGGTCACTCCACTGTCTAGTTACAGTTTTAGTTGGAACGTACGTTTCAATATCGATAGATTTTAAACGCGCAGCTACTAAAAGCTCTGTGTTGTGTTTCGTATATAAAACACGCCAAGATTTAGGGAGATCTTGCATTGTATTAACTCTTATTAATTTAAATGCAAAAGTAATACAAGAAGTTGCACTAAACAATAAAAATAATCAAAAAATTTGTTGTTTGCAGGAGAGACTGTTTTATAAAATTGAATAAATCCTTATTTAATGCACTATATCTAATGAACAAATCATAAGTAATACACTAATTAAAAATTATTAATTATTTTTTAATCACCCTTTTCCAATGCCTAAAAATTGGAAACCAATAGTTTTTAGTAGCGTAGAATCTAAAATATTACGGCCGTCAAATACAAAAGCGGGTTTGTACATGTTTTCGTAAATATTGTTCCAATCGTAGCTTTTAAATTCGTCCCACTCGGTGAGTATTGCAATGGCATGACTCTCTTTTAAGGCATCTTGTACATCTGTGTGTACAAAAACTTGGGCTAACTTTTGAGCAATGCGTGCATCTGTAACACCATTTAACTCCCAGAGATAGCTCAAATCAGCTTTTATCTTAGCCTCCGATACTTTAGGATCATACACATGTATGTTTGCACCATCTTCTAGCAAGTGATCGGCAACATAAATGGCAGCAGATTCTCTGGTATCGTTTGTGTCTTTTTTAAATGCCCATCCAAGAAATGCAATTTTCTTACCGTTCACGGTATTAAATAGCGTTGTTATGATTTTTCTAGCAAAGCGATGCTTTTGGTAATCGTTTAGCTTAATCACTTGCTCCCAATAGTCAGCTACTTCAGGTAGATTGAAAAAGCGACATAAATAGACGAGGTTTAAAATATCTTTTTGGAAACAAGACCCTCCAAAGCCTACTGAGGCTTTTAAAAACTTAGGACCTATACGGCTGTCAGTTCCAATGGCATTTGCCACTTCATCCACATCGGCTTCAGTGGCTTCACAGAGTGCAGACATGGCATTAATTGAAGAAATACGTTGAGCCAAAAAAGCATTTGCAGTTAGTTTTGATAATTCAGATGACCATACATTGGTTGTTAATATTTGCTTTGGACTTAACCAATTTGAATACACATCAACTAAGGCCTGAATTGCCGACTTACCAGATGGAGTTTGATTTCCGCCAATCAACACACGGTCAGCCTTGAATAAATCATCAATAGCTGTGCCTTCTGCCAAAAATTCTGGGTTGGAAAGCACTTCAAAATGTACTCCACTTCCAGTACTCTCGAATATGGTTTGTAGCGTTTCTGCAGTTCGAACTGGTAATGTTGATTTTTCAACAATGATTTTATCACTTGTAGCAACTCGTGCTATTTGTCTGGCGCAGAGTTCCACAAATTTTAAGTCAGCCGCCATGCCCTTGCCTTCTCCGTAGGTTTTCGTTGGGGTATTCACAGCAATAAAAATCATATCCGCAGCATCTATAGCCTCATCAACATCCGTAGAAAAGAATAAGTTTTTACCTCGTACCTCAGCAACTACATCAGAAAGACCTGGTTCATATACTGGTAAGTTGTTTAAATCTTCATCATTCCATTGCGCAATACGAACTTCATTAAGATCTACTACCGTTACTTTTATGTGTGGACATTTTAAAGCAATGACAGACATCGTAGGGCCTCCTACATATCCAGCTCCAATGCAACAAATATTTTTTACTTTCATACTCTATTTTTTATGATACTATAATTTAACTTAAAATACTAAACTTTTTTTAATTTCATAAACAGTCTTTGACAAATCAACATATTGAACATCTTATTTATATAAATTTATATGATAATTAAAATATTCAGCCTCTATTAACTTGGGTTGCTTGACGTCTTTCGCTGATAATTTTACTTGGTCACTGTCTAGTTTCCAATCTATTTTTAATGCTGGATCATCAAATGCAATGCCTCTATCACATTCTGGGCTATAATAGTTATCTACCTTATATGCAAAAATCGCTTCTTTGCTAAGCACCACAAATCCGTGAGCAAAACCTCTTGGTATAAATAATTGATTGTTGTTTTCTGCTGAAAGTTCTGTAGCTACATGCTGTCCAAAGGTTGGTGATCCTTTACGAATATCAACAACTATGTCTAGAATAGCACCTTGAGTGACGCGAACAAGTTTAGTTTGTGCATTAGGAGGCAACTGATAATGCAAGCCTCTTAAAACACCAAAAGATGATTTTGATTCATTGTCTTGGCAAAAATTAATAGGATGCCCTAAAAAAGTATCTAATTTATCTTGTCTAAATGTTTCGGAAAAGTACCCCCTATCATCTCCAAAAATTGTTGGTTTGCATAAAATTACATCTGATATTGCCAATCGTTTAAATTCCATAGTACAATTCTTTGGCACGCTGAATTAAATATTGACCATACCCATTCTTTTTTAATGGTTCTGCAAGCAGCAACAATTCTTCTGTTGAAATATAGCCCATTTGACATGCAATTTCTTCTAAACAAGCTACTTTTAGTCCTTGGCGATTTTCTATGGTTTGAATGTAATTGGATGCTTCCAATAAAGATTCATGAGTTCCAGTGTCTAACCAAGCATATCCTCGCCCCATTACTTCTACTTTTAAATTTCCTTGAGTTAAATACTCTTGATTTACTGTTGTAATTTCGAGTTCACCTCGATTACTTGGCTTGATGTTTTTGGCAATCTCAATCACAGAATTTGGATAAAAGTAAAGACCAATAACCGCATAATTACTCTTTGGGTTTATTGGTTTTTCTTCTATGCTTAATGCTCTCCCATCTCTATCAAAATCTACCACACCATAGCGTTTTGGATCATTTACATAATAGCCAAAAACGGTTGCCATCTGCTCATCTTTTACATTTGAAAGTGATTTTGCTAATAGATTAGTAAAACCATGACCGTAAAAAATATTATCTCCTAGTACCAAGCAAACATCATCATTTCCAATAAAATTTTCTCCAATTATAAAAGCTTGTGCTAAGCCGTCTGGATTAGGCTGTTCTTTGTAATGAAGTTTTATACCCAATTCTTTACCATTCCCCAATAAACGTTGGAAATTCGGTAAGTCTGCAGGAGTGGAAATAATAAGTATTTCTTTAATTCCAGCCAACATCAATACCGACAGCGGATAGTAAATCATCGGTTTGTCATAAATAGGTAATAACTGCTTAGATGTTCCTTTTGTGAGGGGGTACAATCGTGTGCCCGACCCTCCTGCTAGAATAATTCCTTTCATGTCTTGTATTCTGTTGTTGTGAGATTTATGAATAAGTTCAAGTTCTCATTTTTTTTATTTCGCCTAACTTTTTCTTGATGAAAAGTTACAAAAATAAAGACTTATTTTCGTTTACTTAAATTCTTACGTTTTAAACACTTTCGAACCCAGACCAATACGATCTTTAGGTTCTCAGACGCTTATCAAAACTTGAATTCTACGGAAACTAAAAGTAAGTCGACTTCCTAATCGATAAACTTTCGCTTTTAATTTGTATCTCTTCACTACCAAACCGTTCCACTGCTTCACAGCATTACCACTTCACCGATTCACTATTCTTTATACTGCTCCTTATAATAATTCTGATAATTCCCAGAAGTAACATTCTCTAACCATTCTTCGTTATTTAGATACCAATCAATGGTTTCAGAAAGCCCTTCCTCAAAGGTAACTGTTGGGCGCCAACCCAATTCTTTATTAATTTTTGAAGCGTCGATTGCATAACGTAAATCATGACCTGGACGATCTTTAACATAGGTGATTAATTTTTTACTTGTACCTGCTTCACGCTTCAGTTTATCATCCATTTGGTGGCATAATATTTTCACCAAATCAATATTTTTCCACTCGTTAAAACCGCCAATATTGTAGGTCTCTGCATTGACACCCTTATGAAATACCAAATCAATTGCAATGGCATGATCTAAAACATAGAGCCAATCTCTGGTGTAATTTCCATCACCGTAAACGGGTAAGGTCTTGTTATTTAAAATATTATTGATGAACAATGGAATGAGTTTTTCAGGAAATTGTTGTGCTCCATAATTGTTAGAACAATTCGAAATCACATAAGGCAAACCATAGGTTTCTCCATAGGCTCTTAAAAAATGATCTGAACTTGCTTTTGATGCTGAATAGGGTGAGTTTGGATTGTAAGAAGTAGTTTCTTCAAATAAGCCATTTTCTCCCAAGGAACCATATACCTCATCTGTGCTTACATGGTAAAAACGCTTGGCTTCCCAATTGTTTTGCCAAAGGTTTTTAAAGGCATTTAGCAAAATCATGGTTCCTAAAATATTGGTTTTGGCAAACGCTAAAGGATCAGTGATGGATCTATCAACATGAGATTCTGCAGCTAGATGGATGACATATTCAAATTGATACTTTTTGAAAATTGAATTGATGTAGTGTTCATCTGTAATGTCACCATGTAAAAAAGTATAATTTTCTTTAGACTCAATATCATGTAAGTTTTCTAAATTGCCTGCATAGGTAAGGGCGTCTAAATTGAAGATATGATAAGTTGGATACTTGTTTGTAAAGCGACTTATTACGTGAGAACCAATAAAACCAGCGCCGCCCGTAATTAAGATATTTTTCATATGTATGTTATTATAATGTGTTTTTTAATGTTAAAATACAATCTGACAACGCATCGCGCCAATATGGTATTTCAATATTAAAATCTCTTTTTATTTTTGTTTTGTTTAAAACTGAATAATGTGGTCTTTTTGCTAGCGTAGGGAACTCTTTTGTCTGAATTGGATTCACTTTACAATCCAATATACCTAGTTCCATAATGGCTATTGCAAAGTCATACCAAGAAGCAACACCTTCATCAGAGTAATGATACAGCTTTCCGTTTTTACTAATCTTAGCTGAATTTTTACCGCAGAGAATCTCTAAACATGTTTTAGCCAAGCCTCTCGCATAGGTAGGAGAACCCACTTGATCAAAAACGACTCCTAGGGTTTTTTTTTCTTTTCCTAATCGTAACATTGTTTTAACAAAATTATTCCCAAAAGAAGAGTACAGCCATGAGGTTCTAATAACAATTGCATCCATGGTGCTATTAAATATTTCTAGTTCACCTTTCATCTTAGATTCTGCATACACACCTACTGGACTTACAAGATCAGACTCTTTATAAGGCATAAAATGATTTCCATCAAAAACGTAATCGGTAGAAATATGAATTAGCTTCCCTTTTACGGATTGCAGGACCTTAACAAGATTGGCAACACCTTCTGTATTTACTTTTTTTGAAATCTCAGGAGTTTCTTCTGCTTTATCTACCGCCGTAAAGGCTGCACAATTAATTACTGCAGTGATCTTATTTTCAATAATAAAAGTTTCTAAAGCTACAAAATTAGAAATATCTAGCTCAGGTAGATCTTTAAAAACAACATCTGCAATTTTGTAATCGGAGACTAATGCTCTTATCTCTGAACCTAATTGACCGTTAGCACCAGTGATTAATAACTTCATTATTTTTTATTTAACAACCAAGAAGAAGATTGAATTTTATCTCCTAAACCATCTATTAACTCAATTCCTAGTTCTTTACAAATTGGAGCTTCAGGAATCGAATTATTATCTTGATCTCCTCCATTTGCGAAACCTAATTGATATTCTTGGCCATATTTTTCAAAAAGGCTGCGAATAGATTCACAGACAGTTCTATCTATATCTATAGAAATGATTGCTTTATCTACAGCTTTAATATTTTGTACTATAAATAATCTTTCAGCCTCTTGTTGAAATTCTTTTGAACCCTTTAAGATTCTCTGGTGATCACTATTTACGATAACAAAAAGCTCATCTGCTAAATCTTTAGCAGTATTAAAATATTCTAGATGTCCTTTGTGGATTGGATTAAAATACCCTGAAACAATGATTCCTTTTTTTTTCATTCTTTTTTTTATAAAATTTATTGTACGCACAAAGGATGCTTGTCTCCATTGGTACTAATACTTGAATTCCTTATATCATGGACGATTTGTATCGATTTTTGAGCATCTAAAATCCCAAATCCTTCTCCTTTCATTATCTTTTCGTAGCTCTCTGTATGTAACTCTGTAAAACCTGTACTAAATTCTAATTCTTGATTATTTATTGTTATAGAACGGAAAGTTCTTTGCTCTTTTTCTCTTATGTGAAGTGGTAAATCATTTTCATTGATAGATAAAAACCAACGAACTCTAGCGTTTTTAAACTCTAGATAACCAGATGCCTTATCCTTCTCTCTAAGATGAACAGTATTCTCTTGTACATCACCAAAAATCCATGAAAGCATATCATAAAAATGAACTCCAATGTTCGTGGCAATACCTCCAGACTTACTTTCTTCTCCTTTCCAAGAAATATCATACCATTTCCCTCTTGAGGTAATGTAGGTTAAATCTACTTCATATTTTTGATTTTTAAACTCAGTAGCTACTTTATTTTTTAAGGCAATAATACTTGGATGTAACCTTAATTGAAGAATTGTATTTATTTTTCGACCGGATTCTTTTTCAATGTCTATTAAAGCATCTACATTCCAAGGGTTTAATACCAACGGTTTTTCACAAATAGCATCAGCACCTCTTCTTAGTGCCATTCTAATATGTGAATCATGGAGATAATTAGGAGTACAGATACTAACGTAATCTAATCGTATTTGATTTCTTTTTAATTTCTCTAGATGTCTATCAAATCTTTCAAACTCTGTAAAAAAATTAGTGTTTGGAAAATAGCTGTCTAATACACCAACAGAGTCAAACTTATCTAGTGCTGCAATTAATTGATTATTGGTATCTTTTATTGCTTTAAAATGTTTTGGAGCTATATATCCTGCCGCTCCTAGCAATGCAAAGTTTTTCATGTGTAGTTTTATAACCCACCATCTATAATTTTAGTTGGTAGTATATTTTTTACATCGTATATGACATGGTTTTTGTTTACGATAGCGTTGAAATCTAAATCTAAAAATTCTTTATG
>CAZAIL010000109.1:0-7382 GCA_964485155.1 uncultured Flavobacterium sp. | reverse complement strand
TGGCCCGGTTACTAAATCGTTTGTTGGATAATAGTATTTAATTTCTTCATTTTCTGGATTTCTAATTCCATCAAAAACCGACATTGGCCATAACCAGGAAGAGAACCATGTATCAAGTGCATCAGAATCTTGACGTAAGTCTTTTAGTGTTAACGAGGGCTTATTGGTTTTCTGTTGAGCTAAAACTAGGGCAGCTTCAATACTTTCTGCAACAACAAAGTCATCTTTCCCATCTCCATAAAAATACGCAGGGATCTGTTGACCCCACCACAACTGTCGAGAAATATTCCAATCGCGAATATTTTCCATCCAATGTCTGTAGGTGTTTTCAAACTTTTTAGGATAGAGGTTAATATCTGTATCATCTCCTAAAACAGCTTTAATAGCTGGTTTTACCAAATCTTCCATTTTTAAGAACCATTGATCTGATAATCTTGGTTCTATAACAGCTTTTGTTCTTTCTGAAGTCCCTACTTTATTACTATGAGTTTCTGTTTTTATTAAAAACCCTTTTGCTTCTAATTCTTGCGCTATTTCTTTACGAACAACAAATCTATCTTTTCCTTCATAGTGTAAACCAAATGAATTTAAAGAAGCGTCCTCATTAAAAATATCAATGACTTCTAGTTTATGTTTATCACCTAAAAATTTGTCATTTTCATCGTGTGCAGGTGTTACTTTAAGACAACCTGTTCCAAATTCAGCATCTACATAATCATCTTCAATAATTGGGATGACACGATTACAGATTGGGACAATCGCTTTTCTTCCTTTTAAATGTTGAAAACGTTCATCAGTTGGATTAATACAAATAGCTGTATCACCAAAAATAGTTTCTGGTCTTGTTGTTGCAATCGTTAAGACCTCTTTAGTTCCTTCTATTATATAGTTTATATAGTACAAGCTTCCTTGTCTTTCTTCATGAATCACCTCTTCATCAGACAAGGTAGTTTTTGCTTCAGGATCCCAATTAACCATTCTAAAACCCCTGTATATCAGCCCCTTATTAAATAAATCAACAAAAACTTTAATGACAGATTCAGACATTTCTGGATCCATTGTAAAAGCTGTTCGTTCCCAATCACAAGAAGCTCCCAACTTCTTTAATTGATCTAAGATAATTCCTCCATATTCATGTTTCCATTCCCATGCATGTGACAAGAACTCTTCACGAGTTAAATCATTTTTATCGATTCCTTGCTCTTTTAACTTCGCAACTACTTTAGCTTCTGTAGCAATTGATGCATGATCTGTTCCAGGAACCCAACAAGCATTCTTACCTAATAGACGAGCACGGCGAATTAAGACATCTTGTATGGTATTGTTTAGCATATGTCCCATATGTAAGACTCCTGTAACATTAGGTGGAGGAATTACAATCGTATAAGGCTCTCTATCATCTACTTCTGAATGAAAATAATTATGCTTCATCCAATAATCATACCATTTACTTTCTACTAAACTTGCATCATATGTTGATGGGATATTCATATTCGTGTATACTTTTACTAATAACTTACAAAAGTACAATTATCTTAAGTATTTAAAAGTTAGTTGAACTTTTTTTGATTAAATTTGTATAGCACTCTTTTAAAAATTAATCTATTATGAAAAATTCACTTTCAATTATTCTTCTTCTATTGTTTGGTATTAATTTAACTGCTCAAGAGACAGCTAATTTAAAACCAGCTTTTAAATTTATTTCAGAAACGATAGACTATGGTAAAGTTAATCAAGGTGCTGATGGAAAACGAGTATTTGAATTTACAAATACAGGAAAATCTCCATTGATTATTACAAGAGTACAAGCTTCATGTGGATGTACAGTTCCAAAAAAACCCGAGGAGCCTATAATGCCTGGTGAAAAAGGGAAGATAGAAGTTTCTTACGACACGAAAAGACTCGGTGGATTTTCTAAATCTATCACTATCTTTTCAAATGCTATAAACGAACGGAAGTTGATAAAAATCAAAGGTATTGTTGAAAGGTTAAATGTACCTGAAAAGAAAAAAAGTATCCTTTCAGAAAAAAATTAGATATTTTTTTTTAATTTAAATTCTACGCTAATTCCTTTATTATCTCGAATGATTAGAAAGCGAATACTTTTCCTTTTCTTGAAAAACAGCAGTAATATCGTCTAATTCAAAATTGTAAACAAGTTTTTCATTTATCGTAATTAAAACATTATTCCTCATAACACCAAAAATATCAGCAGGAGATTCTTTTAGCATATCATTTATTCTGTAACTGGATTCTAATTCATATTTATAGTTTGTAATTAAACTAACAGAATTAATACATTTTCAGTTTTGTAGATAGCGGGATTAAAAAAACCGAAAACCGTTATAGCGTGCCAATAGAAAAAAAATAAGTTAGAATAAAATAAGGTGTATAAATATTCAGTTTTTAATGACTAGAGAAAACTATTAATTTATAAAAATATATTTCGCAAATTTGCAATAGAAATTCAATTTTATTAAAAATGCCAACAATATCTAACAAAGGGCTTTCAATGCCTGAATCTCCCATAAGAAAGTTAGTCCCTTATGCAGAAGACGCGAAAAAAAGTGGAATAAGAGTATATCATTTAAATATCGGTCAACCAGACATTAAAACACCCAAAGTCGCCTTAGATGCAGTAAAAAACAATACTATAGAAGTACTTTCTTATGCAAGATCTGAGGGGTCTGAACTGTATAGAAATAAACTAGCTAAGTACTACAAAAAAAATAACATTCATATTGAGTCACAAGATATTATTGCCACTACTGGTGGTTCTGAAGCCTTATTATTTACCATGGGCAGTATTACAGACCCAGGTGATGAAATTATTATTCCAGAACCATTTTATGCAAATTATAATGGATTTTCAACTGCATCTGGAGTAACTGTAGTTCCTGTAATTTCAAAAATAGACACTAATTTTGCATTACCTAAAATTGAAGATTTTGAAAAACTTATCACTTCAAAAACAAAGGCAATTTTAATTTGCAACCCAGGGAATCCAACTGGTTATTTATATAGTAAAGAAGAAATACAGAAATTAAAAAAACTTGTTTTAAAACACGATTTATTTTTAATTGCTGATGAAGTCTACAGAGAATTTGCTTATGATGGGCATACGCATCACTCTGTGATGTCTGAAACTGGATTAGAACAACATGCTATCATGATTGATTCAGTTTCTAAAAGATACAGTATGTGTGGAGCAAGAATTGGTTGTATTGTTTCTAAAAACGAAAAATTCATGAACACCGCAATTAAATTTGCACAAGCAAGGTTAAGTCCACCAACCTATGCTCTACTTGCTAGTGAAGCTGCTTTAGACACTCCTGATAGTTATTTTAATGAAGTAATTGAAGAATATGTAGCAAGAAGAAATACACTAATTACTGAATTAAAAAAAATAAGTGGTGTAAAAGTAGCCAATCCAAAAGGAGCCTTTTATTGTGTTGCTGAATTACCGGTTAAAGATACCGACCATTTTGCTCGTTGGATGCTAGAAGAATTTCATCATAACAATGAAACTCTTATGGTTGCTCCTGCAAGTGGATTTTATTCTACAGAAAGTGAAGGGAAAAATCAAGTGCGATTGGCATATGTTCTAAACAAACAAGATCTAATTAGATGTGTTGAAATTTTAAAAATAGCACTCGCATCTTATAACAAATAAAAAATGTAAGTTTGAACAAGGTCAATAAAAAACATCGTAGTTTTTTATAAAAAAATAATGAATTGAAAATACAGCAAAACATATCTCTAAAATCCTACAATACTTTTGGTATTGATGTATTAGCAAATAGATTTGTTTCAATTGATAGTTTTTATAACCTACAAGAAATTTTAAAGGTAGAGAAAGATATTTTTTTATTAAGTGGTGGTAGTAATATGCTACTTACCAAAAATATTGACAAACTCGTTGTTCATATCAACATAAAAGGAATTTCTATTGATCGTGAAAATGAGAATGAAGTTCATGTAACCGTGAACGCAGGAGAGGATTGGCATGAATTTGTCTTATGGTGTATTTCTCAAAATTATGGTGGAATTGAAAATCTATCTTTAATTCCTGGCCTTGTAGGAACCTCACCTATTCAAAATATTGGAGCTTACGGTGTTGAAGTAAAAGATGTGATTACCAAGGTTGAAGGGATACAAATTAGCAATGCCAAAAGAATTCAGTTCTCAAGTGAAGAATGTCAATTTGGTTACCGTAATTCAATTTTTAAAAATGAATTAAAAGGAAAGGTGGTGCTAACTTCTGTGAGTTTTAAACTCAGTAAAAAACAACATCAATTAAATACTAATTATGGTGCAATTGAAACTGCATTAAGTAATAATAATATCACTGAACCATCAATAAAAGATATTTCAGAAGCTGTAATTAGAATCAGAGAATCTAAATTACCAGATCCTAAAAAAATCGGAAACAGTGGTAGTTTTTTTAAAAATCCTGTAATCTTTGCTACACAATTTAAAAAACTACAAGAAAAGTATCCCTCTATTCCATTTTACCAACTAAAGAAATCTAAATCAACTAAAAGCGAGGATTCTTATAAGATTCCTGCGGGATGGTTAATAGAAACTGCAGGATTTAAAGGGAAACGTTATGGTAATTGTGGTGTTCATGAAAAACAAGCGCTCGTCATCGTTAATTACAGCAATGCTAGTGGTTATGAAATTTTTGAACTCGCAAAACAAATTCAAAAAACTATTTTAGAAACTTTTGAGATTAAATTAGATATTGAAGTCAATGTCATCATTTAAAGTAGTTATTGTACTATTCTTATAAAAACAAGCTGAAAAAATTAATTTAAACACAGATTTACCTACCGACTCACTAACTTTTAAAAAACTTTTTTTTGCTTAAAAAAACTCCTAAATTTTTATTCGATTAATCCATAAAAACTTACGCTAGCAAAAAGAATCACTTTATTTTTTCTATAAGAATGAGTATCTTTGCATGGAATAAAAATTATTGAATGAAACTTATTTTAATAACCATAGGTTTATTGGCATTAGGTGTTGCAGGAATTGCAATAAAAATTTGGGCAAAAAAAGATGGTGAATTTGCAGGAACTTGTGCAAGTCAAAACCCTTTATTAAATAAAAATGGTGATGCTTGTGGATTTTGCGGTAAGACTGCAGATCAGTTTGATAATTGTGTAGAACCAACTCATAACTAGTTATTGATGTTTATTACTGTTTTATTCTACACATTAGTAGCTGCTGCAGTTATTGGATTTTACTACAACCTTTCTTTTATTTTTTTTCTACTTCATAAAAACAGTAAGAAACCAACAGATAATCTTTTATCAATTGCTAGTATTTTTTGTGCAAAGAACAAAGCCAACAATTTAAATAAACTCATACCATTACTTCTCAGCCAAGACTATAAAACTTATGAATTGGTCTTGATAAACAATACCTCAAATAATGACACTTTGGTTGTTTTATCTGCTAAAAAGTTAAAAGAAATAAGTGCAATTTTCTTACTACCATTGTTAGACGTATTTCTAGTTCAATTTCAATTTACTATATTTATAACAAACTCTATTTCAAAACCTACGCATTGGAAATAACAAAAGAGATCATAGAGAATTATATTCAAAAAGCAAAAGACGGCAGTCAGACTTCATTTAATTTTCTACTACATCACTTTTGGACAGATGTATATAAATATCAGTTAAAGAGAACTCAAAACGAGAATGATGCTGAAGATATTACCATCCAATCATTTTCAAAAGCCTTTGATAAGATTCATACGTTTGACAGTAAATACGCTTTTAAAACATGGTTAATCACCATTTCAAAAAATATTCATATAGATCTTGTAAGAAAGAATAAGACATCTATTAATTCCAAAACAAATAAAGAATTAGAAGCTGAAGCTTATAGGATTGTTGATGATAATCCAACCCCAGAAGACAAAATTATCACAGAACAAAATTTAGCCAAGCTATTGCAAGATATAAAACAATTGAAACCAAAATATCAAGAAGTAATTCAATTACGATATTTTAAAGAGTTGAGCTATAAAGAAATTTCTAAACAAATTAATGAACCTATGAACAACGTAAAAGTGAAACTTTTACGAGCAAAAAAATTGTTAGCTGAGATTATAAAGAAATCTTAATGAAAAAATCTATTTTTAAATCCTTAGGTCCTGGATTACTTTTTGCAGGAGCTGCCGTAGGTGTTTCTCACTTGGTACAATCTACAAGAGCTGGTGCAGATTTTGGTTTTGGCTTATTATGGGCCTTGCTAATTGCTGGTATTTTTAAATATCCTTTTTTTCAATTCGGACCGCGTTATGCTGCGGCCACTGGTGAAACATTATTAGATGGTTATAAAAAATTAGGAAAAGGTGTTTTGGCAATTAGTTATGGTATTAGCTTCATCACAATGTTTATTATACAAGCAGCAGTTACTATTGTTACTGCTGGTTTGGCTGTCAATCTTTTTGGAACATTTGATATGGTCACTTGGTCTTTGATAGTCACCATTGTTAGTATATTAATTTTACTTGTGGGTAAATATAAATTGCTAGATGGCCTAATGAAATATGTTATTTTAGTACTCACTGTTTGCACACTTATTGCGGTAAGTGTTGCCTTAATAAAAACCCAACAAGCCTTTGATTTTACTCAAATAATTCCAAAAGGAACAATCGAAATTACTTTTTTAATTGCGTTTTTAGGTTGGATGCCTGCACCCTTAGATATTTCTATTTGGCAGTCCATATGGTCTTTAGAAAAAGAGAAGACTACCTTTCAAAAAATAACTCCAAAACAAGCAATCTTCGATTTTAATGTTGGGTATATGGGTACCATATTCTTAGCAGTATGTTTTGTTGTCTTAGGAGCTTTGGTAATGAACAATTCTGGAGAAATCTTTTCTAGTAAAGGAGGTGATTTTGCAGGTCAATTGATATCTTTATACACGGAGAACTTAGGTGGATCTGCCTATGTTTTTATAGCTATAGCAGCTTTTACAACCATGTTCAGCACTACCATCACAACTTTAGACGCCTCCCCAAGAGCCATGTCTATAGCAACTCGTTTATTATTTTCAACAAGAATAAAGTTAAAGTACTGGTTCTGGATTGTCCTTCTGGCTATAGGAACATACATAATACTAAGATACTTTAAAGAAGATATGGGATTAATGGTTAAAATAGCGACCATACTTTCTTTTTTAACGGCACCATTTTATGCCATTTTAAACTATATTTTAATTACTGGGAAACATACCCCGAAAGAGCATCAACCTTCCATTTATTTTAAAATTTTAAGTATCTGTGGAATTATTTTTTTAGTAGGATTTAGTGTGTGGTTCATATTGAATTTTTAATTGTTTTCTTCGTAACTTTGCATTATAAA
>CAZAIL010000108.1:0-7422 GCA_964485155.1 uncultured Flavobacterium sp. | reverse complement strand
AACAACCTAAAAAAAGTTTTTAATGCTTCTGATTCTGCAACTGATTTTAGAGAAAGAGTATTTTTAGAATATTCTAAAAAAGCATCTGCTACTGATACTGCTGTTGCATTTTTAAAAAATGAAGTCAAGAGAATTATTTAATAAGTATCATTCCTATCATCAATAGGAATGATACTTATTTAAATTGCTAGATACAGTTGAGCTTATCGAAATAAATATTGGTTTTCTTCTACTTTTTAGAAAATTTAAAATTGAATTCGTATTCCCATTTTAAAATTTCTACCTCTAGTATTAAAGCCTATTGTTTCTTCATAGTCTTCATTTAATATGTTTGAAATAGAACCAAAAAATAACACTTTACCTTCTAGAACCTTGTAATTGACATTCATATCTAATACGCTATAACTCGGTAAAATAACATCTTTTCCAGCTTCTCCAAAGCTTCCAAAAGCGTCAAATAAAGACCTTTCCCCTACATTTTTAAACATAGTAGAAATCGCTAAATTTTTAATAGGATTTGCCACAAGACTAGCTGTTAGTTTATTTTTTGGAATATAATCTATATCGCTTGTTTTATCTACAAAAGCATAACCAACTCTAGTTGTTAGTTCTTTAGAAATAGTAAAAGTAACATCAGCTTCAATACCAGAAACATCTATAGTTTCAAGTGCATTTTCATAGATTCCATAAGGTGGTGTTGGTAAATTCAGAAAAATAACTTTGTTTTCTTCTACTCTATTATAATAGACAGCACTAAGAGCCCATTGTTTCCCTAGCTTACTATCAAATCCGAATTCAAAAGTTCTATTGGTTTCTGGGGCTAGGTTAGTGGCTCCATAATCAGAAAATAATTGATATAAACTTGGTGCAATAAATGCTGTACCGTAGGATGATATTAATTTTAGATTAATCGTTTCGTTTTTTACAATTCCAAAAGCAAGATTTGTATCATAGACAAAGTTGTTTCCATAATTACTATGGATGTTTAAACGACCACCTGCATTAATACTTAATCCGAAATCTGTAATATAAACAGCAGACACATACGGATCTACAACATTAAAATTCGCCAAGTCTGGATCTATATTTCCAAAATCAGAAATGGATTCGTTTTCATGTTTTTGATAGTTAATTCCTGTAATTAATTGAAAATTCTTAGTGAATTCATATTTATTAACCAAGTCTAAATTAACACTAGTCCCTTTATAAACAAAGACATTGGTTCCTCCTGAAAATGAATTAAAACTTTCAAAACTTCGATCTAAAGAATTGATAGATGCATTTAGAAACAATTCCCCTTTTTTATATTTTAACTGAGGTTTAATGCCTATTCTAAATTGCTCTTGATTTCCAAGATTTATATCAGAATCATTAAAAGCTCCAGCATCAAAAGTATAATCAAATGCATCATAGTTTAGAAAAGCATCAATTCTAAATTGCTTATTGAATTCGTATCCTAACTTTAAAAAACCATTGTTACTAGAATACGTATCCTCTTCAAATGGTATCGTTAGAGTACTCTTAGCAGAAGAAAAACCACTGTTTCCTGTTATATTAAAAAATGCATTGTACTTAAATTTATCAAGCGTTCCATTAATGGAAATATTCTGATTTTTATCATTTATACTTGAAGTGCTATTTTTAGAAGTTGAATTGGTTCCAAGACTTACCTCATAGACTCCAGAAACAGTATTTTCAGAAGCTTTCTTGAGGATAATGTTAATAACACCAGTACCTGCTCCTGAACCGTACAATGTACTTGAAGCACCTTTTAAAACCTCAATAGATTCAATTTGATTAAGAGAAAGTAATCGAAGATCATATGATTGTTCAATACCTGTTGGATCTGACAACGGAACTCCATCAATTAAAACCAATGCCTGTCTGCTTCTTCCTCCACGTATATAAGTACTTCGTGGTTCTCCAGGATTAGAGTTTGCACCTCTAATTTCTACTCCAAGAACATTGTTTAAAAGTTCAATAACAGATTTACCGGCATTTCTTTGGATGTCTTTTTGACTAATTTTGTAGATTACTTTTCCTGTATTCTCCTTTTTCAATTCAAATTTCGTAGCCGAGATAACAATCTCTTCTAGTTGTTCCATCTTTTTTTCTTGTGTTTTTTCTTGCGAAAATAATTGAGTCCCAAAAAGGCATAAAGACACAACAGCAATACATACATTTTTACTTTTTTTCATTTTTATGATTTAATTTTTTAAAATAAATCAGGTGTAATTTTTGTGCAAAGCAATTTAGATTGTACACAAACCTTTATCCCGAAAGTTTTACAATTAATTTAAGGCAGGTCTCCTGACTTGTATTCTGTTATGGCCTTCCCAATAGTATCAAATTATATATTTGATAAATTATCAGTGGCTTAAAGCATAACATCTCATAGTTAATGAGGTCCTGAATTTCATTCAGGAAATACTTACAGTTGCGGGAACAGTTTCGGATTTATACCGAATTCCCTTTTAATTTGCTATAAACGAAGTTGACAGCAAAACCGAAAATCTGTGTAAATTTAAGGTTTATTTTTAATTGACAAATCTTTTTAAAAAGTATTTTTGTAATCTTGTACTACTCAATTTTATATGAATGAAAATACGATTACTGTACATTTCTATTGCTGTTGTTTTTTTAACTTTATATAATTCTTGTAAAAAAGAGACATCTGTAAACTCAACTAACGGTCTGCATAAGAATCCAAGTAAAATAACCTATGCAAAAGGGTTTGATATTCAGTATTTTACCAAATATAAAAAACTAATTATTAAAAAGCCATATCCGGATGCTTCAAAAAATTTAGAGTTTATTTTACCTTCGTCACCTTCAGTAATAGAGGGTACATTGTCTCTAAAAACTATTCAAGTTCCTGTTAAAAATATTGTTGTAACCTCTACTACGCATATTCCAATGTTAGAATTATTAGGAGTAGAGAAAAGTTTGGTTGGTTTTCAAGACACTAACTATATTTCTTCTGAGAAAACACGTAAAAGAATAGATAGTGGCTTTGTTAGAGAACTAGGAAATGAAGCAGCCATGAATACTGAAGTCCTTTTTGAGTTACAACCAGATGTTGTAATTGGTTTTACAATGAATTCTGTAAACAAAACCTATAATTTAATTGAAAAATATGGTATTCCTGTAATTATTAATGGTGATTGGCTAGAAGAAACTCCGCTTGGAAGAGCAGAATGGATTAAGTTTTTTGGGGTATTGTTTGATAAAGAAAAAGAAGCTGATAGTCTTTTTAGAAAAATAGAGCAAGAATACCTAGCAGCGATAGCCATCGCTAAAAAAGCAAGAAATAAACCCTCTATTCTTTCTGGAGCTATTATGAGAAATGATATTTGGAGTTTGCCTGCAGGGGAAAGTTTTGTCGCCCAATTTTTAGAAGATGCCAATGTAAATTATCTATGGAAAGAATCTAAAGGAAAAGGAAGTCTACAGTTGAGTTTTGAAAGTGTCTTAGACAAAGCCCAGAATGCAGATTATTGGATTGCTCCAGGATATTTTTCTAACAAGGCTCAACTTATTGAAAACAATCCTCATTATAAAAATTTTACAGCTTTTAAAACGAATAATATTTATACGGCTTCCACTAAAAAAGGGGCGACAGGCGGTGTTATTTATTACGAGTTAGGACCAACTAGACCCGATTTAATTTTAAAAGATCTTATTAAAATTACAAATCCTAATTTATTACCAAACTATAGGCTAAGCTTCTTTGAACAAATGAAGTAGTAACTTTCTATGCTTTTTTTTCTAAAGCTCTTTCTCTCAAATATAAATAAAATGGAAAAGAAAAGGCCACAGCTATTAAAAAAGTGAGAGGAATAATTACCCACCAAGCTTTTATTTTTAACTTTCTAGCATCTGGTATGAACCAAACAAAAAATGTAAGTACCACGACACTTAAATCTGCTCCAAAGGATTTACCTGCAAAATTAGATTGAGCTAATTCAAAAAAGTGACTAAATGAAGCCTCATCATAATAGGTAAAGTATTTAATATTATAATACCAGGTATAAACAATTCCTAGTACTGAAATAAATAAGAAAATGTATTTTCGTTTCATTTTTTTTGTTTTTTACGAACTAATTGTAGATTCATTTTAATAAAAAAATACTCTAATCTAATAAAGTAAATCAAAATAATGTAATCTGTCCTTCTCCATCAGTTTTTTCATCGTCATCAGAATCTGTTTGTACATTAGAAGCATCTCTAGACATTTCTTTAGTCTGGATTACTTGTTCCTCAATAACTTCTACTTCTTCTACATTTGGTTCTTCTGGTTCATCAAAGGGTAACGATTCTAATAAATTCACTTGTTTTATTTTATCATTTGTTAGCTGATTGCCTTGTGCTTTAATTCCCTTAACAGCAATAAATTTTTCAAAATTAACTTCTTTATTATCTAATGACCTCTTAGAAAAAATAACTTCAGCAACAGGTCTGTAATCTAAAGCAATAATTTCTAACCTTGATTTTGGGTGTTCAGAGATAAAAAATTCTTCTTTATCTTGAATTTCAATAAGAAAACGCTTTAGATAATATTTCTCTTTCTCTCCGTCATAATAAATGGCTGAAATTGGTTTTTTAGATTTCCATTTTTCTAAAACAATCATATCATCCTCAAAATGCATTTGTAAATCTGGTGTTACTGCCTTTATTTTACCTGTTTGATTAGCTATTAAAATTTTATCCTCAGCTCTAAACTCTCCAAGTAACTCTCCTCTTCCATCTACATTTAAACGTTGAACAGTATCATCAAACCAAATTTTACGAGGTTTAAGTGTTGAAACACCTGCAAATTTAAACTCAACTTTACGAATTGCATATTTTGATATTGTATTTCCTCTCACACCTCTCCCTTTAACAGCTAAGTCAGCGAAATCTATATCCCATTTTAATTTTTTGACACTGCCAACTGAACGTAATAAAATAGTCACAACTTCTGCTTCACCGTTTGGGTTTGCTGTAAAATAATGAACGAGAGAATTAGATTTTCCTGGAGTTAAGTCATATTCTTTATCTCGTGTTACTCCCGTTACAGAAAATCGTTTCATATAACTTGTACCGGCCTTACCATCTCTATACATTATATTATATACAGTTCGAGTATCTTTCTTTTTAAAAATTGCTAAATGAATAATATCTTTACCAACAAAAGTCTTTGAGGCAACTTTTGTAACTATCATTTTACCATCTTTTCTAAAAACAATAATATCATCAATATCTGAACAATCAGTAAGATATTCATCTTTACGTAAAGAAGTTCCAATAAAACCTTCTACTCTATTTACATATAATTTTGTGTTTCTAATAACAACTTTTGTTGCTACAATATCATGGAAACTTCTAATTTCAGTTTTACGCTGTTTATCTTTCCCATAGGTGCTTTTTAATCGTTTAAAGTAATCAATAGCATAAGTTATAAGGTTTTCTAAATATTCTTTTACCTGCGCTATCTTATCTTCTAAGCTTTCAATAAATTTTGTTGCTTTATCGATATCAAACTTAGAAATCTTTTTAATTCTTATCTCTGTTAAACGAACAATATCTTCTTCAGTAATGGCTCTTTTTAAATGTTTGATATGAGGTTGTAACCCTATATCAATTGCTTTAATAACACCCTCCCATGTTTCTTGCTCTTCTATATCACGATAGATTCTATTTTCAATGAAAATTCGTTCTAAAGAAGCAAAATGCCATTGCTCATCCAATTCATATAATTGAATTTCTAATTCTCTTTTTAAAAGATGTATGGTATAATCTGTTGATGTTTTTAGCATTTCTGTTACCCCAATAAATCTTGGTTTATTATCATCGATAATACAGCACAAAGGAGAAATAGAGTTTTCACAGTTGGTAAATGCAAACAAAGCATCTATAGTTTTATCTGGAGAAATATTTGGGGGCAAATGCACTAGTATTTCTACGTTAGCAGCAGTATTATCTTCAATCTTTTTAATTTTTATTTTCCCTTTTTCATTGGCTTTAACAATGCTATCTATCAAGGTTGAAGTAGTAGTTCCAAAAGGAATTTCAGTAATGACCAATGTTTTTTTATCGAGTTGAGAAATCTTAGCTCGTACACGAACTTTACCACCTCTTTTCCCATCACTATAATTGGAAAAATCTGCAATCCCGCCTGTTAAAAAATCTGGAAATATTGAGAAACTTCTCCCTTTTAAGTATTTAATAGAGGCATCTATTAATTCAATAAAATTATGAGGTAATATTTTAGTAGATAGTCCAACTGCAATTCCTTCTGCTCCTTGAGCTAGCAATAATGGAAATTTTACAGGAAGATTAACGGGTTCCTTTTTACGACCATCATAAGATGCTTGCCATTTTGTGGTCTTTGGATTAAAAACAACATCTAATGCAAATTTAGATAAGCGTGCTTCTATATAACGTGAAGCTGCCGCACGGTCTCCGGTTAAAGTATTTCCCCAGTTTCCCTGCATATCAATTAACAGTTCTTTCTGACCTAGTTGTACCATTGCATCAGCAATAGAGGCATCTCCGTGAGGATGATACTGCATCGTATGACCTACAATATTTGCAACTTTGTTATAACGGCCATCATCTAAGTCTTTCATAGAATGCATGATACGTCTCTGCACAGGTTTAAACCCATCATTAATTCCAGGAACTGCTCTTTCTAAAATTACATAAGAAGCATATTCCAAGAACCAATCTTTATACATTCCTGTAACCCTAGTAATAGTTTCAGTAGTTTCAACTTTCTCTGACTGATTCTCTGAAGGATTCTCTAATGCTTCTTTGTCTTCTTCGTGGTCGTTAATTTCTTCGCTCATCTTTTATACTTCCTCAACGATATCTAATTCAACTTTCAAATTTTCTATAATAAACTTCTGTCTATCGGGTGTGTTTTTTCCCATATAAAATTGCAACATTTGATCAATAGACATTTCTTTGTCTAGCATTACTGGGTCTAAACGAATATCATCACCTATAAAATGTACAAACTCATTTGGTGAAATCTCACCCAATCCTTTAAATCTAGTAATCTCTGGTTTTCCTTTTAATTTTGTAATAGCAGTTCTCTTTTCTTCTTCTGAATAACAGTAAAAAGTTTGCTTTTTATTTCTTACTCTAAACAATGGAGTATCTAAAATGTATAAATGTCCTTCTTTAATTAATTCTGGAAAAAACTGTAAAAAAAAGGTAATCAATAGTAATCTAATATGCATTCCGTCTACATCAGCATCGGTTGCAATGACTATGTTATTGTATCGCAGATCTTCTAAGCCATCTTCAATATTTAATGCAGCTTGCAATAAATTAAATTCTTCATTTTCATAGACAATCTTCTTAGACAATCCGTAAGAATTTAAAGGCTTTCCTTTTAAACTGAAAACCGCCTGTGTATTTACATTTCTAGATTTT
>CAZAIL010000107.1:0-7453 GCA_964485155.1 uncultured Flavobacterium sp. | reverse complement strand
TAAAAAAACATCCTCAAGTAAATACTTCTTGGAATGGAGATACTACAAGATACAATCATCATATTCATGTTGGGGTTGCTGTAGCCGTAGATGATGGATTATTAGTGCCCGTTTTAAAATTTACTGATCAAATGAGCTTAACTCAGATTGGTACTAATGTTAGAGATTTAGCTGGCAAAGCGAGAACTAAAAAAATTGCTCCTAACGAAATGGAAGGCAGCACTTTTACAATTTCTAACTTAGGAATGTTTGGAATTCAAGAATTTACATCCATAATTAATCAGCCTAATTCAGCCATTTTATCAGTTGGAGCTATTGAGCAAAAACCAGTAGTAAAAGACGGTCTTATTGTTGTTGGTAATACAATGAAAGTAACTCTAGCTTGTGATCACAGAACAGTAGATGGTGCTACAGGGGCTCAATTCTTACAAACAGTAAGAGGGTATATTGAGAATCCTGTTACCATGTTAGCATAAAAATTAATTTAAATAAAAAAACCTCTAGTAAATTCTAGAGGTTTTTTTATTTAATATATTGTAATAAACTAGATTTTTGTAGTTGTAGTATTAGTTGTTGCAGTGATATCCATTCCTTGAGCAGAAATAGTTACTTCCAAAGTTGCGCTTGTTGGAACTCCACTACTAATATCAACTGTTGTTTTCCCTTTAATAGAACCAGTTCCTACACCACTAACCTTTCCTGAAACATCTAAAATAACAACTCCATTGGCAATGCTACTTACCGTAAAGGTAGTACTCATTGTCATTCCTTGATTGTTTTTTTCAGAAGTCCAAGAAGAACCAACAGTTACTTTTTCTTTAGGATAATTAATAGTATTTGAACTAGTAGTTAATTGCTCCATCCCAGCAATGTTAGGCTCTATCTTAGTTTCAATCATATTTCCCATTCTGTCTTGTGACGTATAAATGGTAGCTTTCATCATTGGATCAAACTGAGATTTCATCATTTGCCCCATCTGATCTAGTTCTTCATCTTTCTTATTAGAATCATAACTCATACTCATGCCTCCTTGCATCATATCCATTACAACAGTTGTTATTTGAGATTCTGTCTTAATTTTTTCTGCAGCTACTTCTGTGACAATCATTCCCATGGTCATTTTCATATTCATTCCACCCTGCATTCCCGTACTCTGTTTAGAATCTACAGAAACAAGATAGCTATCTCCTTTGGTATAGTTTAAACGTAATAAAACAGATTCTTGAGCTGTTGCAGATAATGTTGTAATTACTAATAATGCGATAAATATTCTTTTCATTTTTTTGTATATTTTATTTTTTGCTAAGTTAATTTTTTTAATAAAAAAATGCCAGAACTTCTGGCATTTTTGTGTCTACTTCACTATTTTTTTTTAAAATTCTTGATTTATATCCCAAGCTTCTAGAGTTTCTTTTAATGTTTTAATAAACATACCACCTAAAGCTCCGTTTACAACTCTATGGTCATAAGAATGAGACACAAACATCTTTTGTCTAATTCCAATAAAATCTCCTTCTACTGTTTCAATGACAGCAGGAACTTTGCGAATAGCACCTAGGGCCAAAATAGCAACCTGTGGTTGATTTATAATTGGAGTTCCCATGACAGATCCAAAACTTCCAACATTAGTTACTGTATAGGTTCCTCCTTGAATTTCATCTGGTTTTAACTGATTATTTCTTGCTCTAGCTGCCAAATCATTTACTTGTTTGGTCATACCAACTAAGTTTAATTGATCTGCATTTTTTATGACTGGTACTATTAAATTACCATCTGGAAGCGCCGCTGCCATTCCTAAATTAATATCTTTCTTTTTAATAATGGTATCACCCTGCAAAGCAATATTAATCATTGGAAACTTCTTAATGGTAGTAGCTACCGCGTGCATTAATATTGGTGTAAAAGTTAATTTCTCTCCTTCCCTGGCAAAATATGCATCTTTTACGCTGGCTCGCCATTTTACAATATTTGTGACATCTATTTCAATAAATGATTGAACGTGAGCAGATGTTTGAACAGAAGCTACCATGTGCTTAGAAACCAATTTACCCATACGAGTCATTTCTATGATTTCATCTCCACCATTTACTGATACTGGAGTTGGCTTTGCAACTTCTTTAATAACTGAAGGGTTTAATACCTCTGAAACCCCTACTGAATGTGTGTTATTTCTATTTTCTATGTAGGAAAGAATATCGTTTTTAGTAACTCTTCCATCTTTACCTGTTCCTAAAATCATTTCCAATTGCTCCATAGACAAGCCTTCAGTTTCTGCAATTTTTCTCACCAATGGCGAAAAGAATTTTCCTGAATCTGATGTTTTAGATATTGGAGTATTGGTAACTTCTACAGCAGCTTCAACAGTCTTCTCTACCTGAGTAACTTGAGCTACTATCTCACGTGTTTCTGGGCTAGATTGATTTTCTTTAACATCATCTGAAGATGTTTCAATAACAGCAATAGTCTGACCAACTCCTACAACAGCATCTTTATCAAATAAAATTTCAACAAGTGTTCCTTCTACTTCACTAGGAACTTCAGAATCTACTTTATCAGTAGCAATTTCTACAATTGCTTCATCTAACTCTATCGTATCTCCAACTTCTTTTAACCAAGAGGTAATGGTTGCTTCCGCAACACTTTCTCCCATCTTAGGTAATTTTAATTCGAACTTAGCCATAAGTATTCAATTTTAAGATTGCAAAAATACGAAAAATGAGTGATAAATTAATATTTTTTTCTGTTGAAATATTCTTTAAAATACCTAATATTTATGCGTTATTAGTAAATAAAAATCAATTTAAATGATTATTCATTAATAATAGTTTCATTTTACTCTTAATTATTATCAATTATATAAATTAAGAAAGCCACTCTTTCGGATTTCTTAAAACAATAATCAATCTTTCTTCTTCAGATTCTTTCTCTGGATGATGATTGTATTTCCACTGAACTACTGGTGGCAAACTCATTAAAATACTTTCAATTCTTCCGTTAGTTTTTAAGCCAAATAAGGTTCCTCTATCATGAACCAAGTTAAATTCTACATAACGGCCTCTTCGTATTTCTTGCCAATCTTTTTGTAAAATAGTGAAGGAAATATCTTTTCGTTTCTGAACAATTGGCAGGTAACTATCCAGAAAACTCGCTCCTACTGCTGTTACAAAATTATATCTATCTAAAATTGTAAAAGAATTTGTTGCTTTTAGATAATCAAAGAACAAACCTCCTACACCACGAGCTTCATCTCTATGCGCATTCCAAAAATAGTCATCACAGTTCTTTTTAAATGTTGAATAAAAATCTGGACTATAACTATCACAAACATTTTTACAAACTGTATGAAAGTGAATAGCATCTTCATCAAACAAATAATAAGGGGTTAAATCTTGCCCTCCACCAAACCATTGCGTTACCATTTTTCCTGTTGTATCGTACATTTCAAAATATCGCCAATTTGCGTGAACTGTTGGAATCATTGGGTTAATAGGGTGTAAAACCAAACTTAATCCACAGGCAAAAAAAGTACCTTCGTCTACATTAAATTGTTTTCTTAATACCTCTGGTAATTCTCCATGTACAGCTGAAATATTAACGCCTCCTTTTTCAAAAATAGCACCGTTTTCTATCACACGAGTTCTACCGCCACCACCTTCTTGTCGTTGCCAGATATCTTCTTCAAACTTTGCAAGACCATCAACTTCTTCTATTTTAGAAGTAATACTATCTTGTAAGTTTTCTATGTACTGATAAAATTGTTCTTTCATTTTTTCTGCTCTTCATTAATTAACCCAACTGTTGCTAGTGTTGCTGACGTAACAGAAAAAGGGAGTACTAAAATTACTCCAATAAAAGGAATCAACAAAAACAGCATAAATACAAGCCCATTGCCTATGGCTACGCCTCTATTTTTCTTTACAAATAGAATACTTTTTTGATAGCTAAAATGTCTTTCTAAGGTATAATCCATATTTCCAAAACCAGCGAAATACCCTTGCATTAAAAATAATAAAATTGCTGAAAACAATCCAATCACAGGAATAAACCCCAACAATAAAATTGGAATTGACAGCAATAATTCTCTGAATAAGTTTCTACTGCTAATCTTTATTCCTCTTCGTATAAGACCCCAAGATGATGTTGTTTTTATCTGCGAAACCACTCCTCTAAAATCATCTTCTATTTTCTTAGAAATTGGCCCCATAAAAGGAGCAGAAAGTGCCATAATAATATGCTTAAAAGTAATAAAACCTATCAATACTATTAGTAGACCACTAAATACTCTGCTAATAGTATTAAAAGTTTCCTTACCAAAATCCCAACTCCAAAAACTAGCAATATAACTCGCTATGGCATCAGAAAAAGCAAAGGATACAAACACAATTAATAAAAATACAACCAAGCTAATGAGCATGGGAATCGCAAAGAATTTCCAAAGTTTTAAACGAGATATAGTCTCGTAGGCTTGAAAGTAAGCGGCACATCCTTTAGAAACTGCTTTTATCATCTTTTTTAAAGCATCGTTTTATTAATATAAGACGATTTTTCAAAATCTCTTATGTTTATTGAGATAATTGGCAGCTCTGGAAATAACTGATTTAACTTTGAAACAATTTCTCTAGAAAGAAATACTTTTTGTTCTTCTGTTCTTCCTTCCATGATATTACCAAAAACATGAATAAAATCTGAATCTCCTCCCAATACCAAAGAATATTTAAAAGGGTTTAGACGAACTTTAATAGCATCTCTTTTAAAAAGACCTGTAGAAAAGGCTGTCTCAAAAATTTCTTCTATAAGTTCTTTTGGATCCTTTAATTCTAATATTTTCTCTGTACAGTCTACAATAAAATGAGGCATTTTTTCTGTTTTTAACTAATTTCTGATCATTCCTTTAAGCTTTCAAGATACACTAATTGCGCTGGACAGTTTAAGGCATCATCTTTAGAAACTATTTGAACAGCATGCTGTAATTGTTCTTTCATAAAAGTTATTCATTGCTTACCAACTCTCTTAATGATATCCTTTACAAATATTTTATGCTTTATATTCTTTTACTGCATCTACAAATGCTTTCGCATTTTCTAATGGAATATTTGGTAAAATTCCGTGACCTAAGTTTACAATATATTTATCTTTTCCAAACTCACGAATCATTTGGTGCACCATCTTTTTAATTTCTGCTGGTGGAGATAATAATCTTGATGGATCAAAATTTCCTTGTAATGTAATATTTCCTCCAGATAAATAACGAGCATTTCTGGCCGAACATGTCCAATCTACTCCTAAAGCAGCTGCACCAGATTTTGACATATCATTTAAAGCAAACCAACATCCTTTTCCGAAGGCAATTACAGGTGCAAAATCTTTTAAAGCATCTATAATTTGCTGAATATACTGCCAAGAGAACTCTTGATAATCTACAGGAGATAACATCCCTCCCCAAGAATCAAATACTTGAACTGCATTTACTCCTGCGGTTACTTTTGCTTTTAAATAAGTAATCGTTGTGTCTGTAATTTTTTGTAATAACTGATGTGCTGCAACAGGGTTTGTAAAACAAAACTCTTTTGCTTTATCAAAGTTTTTAGAGCCTTGCCCTTGCACTACATAACATAGAATCGTCCATGGAGATCCTGCAAAACCAATTAAAGGAATATCATCATTCAATTTTTCTTTGGTAGCTTTAATTGCCTCCATAACATAGCCCAATTCGGCATGTACGTCAGGAATGATAACATTATCTACTCCTTTTTGATCTCTAACTGGATTTGGTAGATAAGGCCCAAAATCTGGCTTCATTTCTACTTCAATATTCATAGCTTGTGGAATAACTAAAATATCTGAAAATAAAATAGCAGCATCCATGCCGTATCTTCGGATGGGTTGAACTGTAATTTCAGATGCCAATTCTGGAGTTCTACAACGTGTAAAGAAATCATATTTCTT
This sequence comes from uncultured Flavobacterium sp., assembly GCA_964485155.1. GTDB lineage: Bacteria > Bacteroidota > Bacteroidia > Flavobacteriales > Flavobacteriaceae > Polaribacter. The sequence continues at coordinate 1,507 of CAZAIL010000107.1, read as the reverse complement.
TTTAATTTCCATAAACTCTGGCAAATAACGACCAGCTTGACGCATCATCCATACCGGAGGTCTATCTACTGTTTCGCCTTTTAAGGCTCTTAAAAATAAATCGTTCTTTATCATCTTATTGTACGTTATCTTTATTTATAAAAGTGATGATTCCTTCTCTTTTTTCTGTTTTTACAAGATGGTAAGGCTGAGTTACAACCATTGTTACCATATCTGTAGGTCCAGGTTTTTTTCTACTATATTGTATGTTTACACCATTTTTTTCAATGAAAATATTTTCTATTTCTATTTCAAATCCACCGGTGTTTCTAATGGTATCAAAAACACAAACAAATTGCTGTTTAGAGAAATCAATAGGTTCTTTTGAAAAGTTAGTAGAAACCTTATCTTTTATAGCTATTTTCTCTAAAAAAGTTTCCCATTCTTTTACATTTTTAATGGTAAAATTACTTTCTGGAATTCCTTCTATACCATTTCCAAACAGCACTCCTTTAGAAACTGTTTGAAAAGCAACTTCATTTACTTTTGAAGTTTTAGTAGTTGTTGATTTGCAGCCAACCAATACTAATAAGAATATAGATATAATTATTCTCATTGTTCTTCTTGAATTTTTTGAAATGATTTGTCTACCGCTTTTTCAATTTTACGAATGTCTTCTTCTGAAATAGCAGATGATAAAAACCATGCTTCAAATTGTGATGGTGGTAAAAACACACCATTTTTAATCATTTCCCAGAAGAAAATAGCAAACTTACTAGTATCTGAAGTTTGAGCTTGCTCAAAATTTGTAACTGTAACTTTCGTAAAAAATGGATTCATCATAGACCCAAACCTGTTTACCGTTACATCAATATTATATTTTTTCCCTGCATTTAACAGAATAGCTTCTATTCTATCCCCTATATGATCAAATTTCTCATATGGATTTTGTCTTTTTAATTCCTTTAAGGTAGAAATTCCTCCTGCCATGGCAATAGGGTTTCCGCTTAAAGTTCCTGCTTGATACATGCCACCTAAAGGAGAAACATTTTCCATAATTTCATTTCTTGCTCCATAAGCACCTACAGGAAAACCACCTCCAATTACTTTTCCTAGACAGGTAATATCAGCTTCTGCTCCAAGAAGCTCTTGAGCACCTCCAAATTTAGAGCGAAAACCTGTCATTACTTCATCTGCAATTAATAAAGCTCCTTTGGTTTGTAAGTACTCTTTTAATTCTTTTAAGAAACCATTCTGGGGTATCACAACTCCCATATTTCCACCAACTGGCTCTATAATAACTCCAGCAATATCTGAATGTTCTTCAAAATGTTTTTTTACACTGTCTAAATCATTATAAGCAGCAATTAAAGTATTCTTTACAGCACCTTCAGGAACTCCCATACTTCCAGGAATACTTAGGGTAGCTAGTCCAGAACCAGCAGCAACTAATAATGCATCTTGGTGTCCGTGGTAACATCCTGAAAATTTAATAATTTTATCTTTTCCTGTATAAGCTCTTGCCAAA
>CAZAIL010000106.1:0-7468 GCA_964485155.1 uncultured Flavobacterium sp. | reverse complement strand
TACCAACAAAATAAAGTGCTAATAAAATTGAAGAAATATACTGAAGTTGTGTCATGAGTTTTTGTTAGAAAAATAAAAACTCAAAGCTAAGAATTAAATGATTGTTAAGGAGTACTAATTTTTTGATTAACAAAATAAGTTAATTATAAATACACAATGATTGTTTTTTTTGAATCTAACATCATAGCTATAAAAATAAATAGTACTATGTTTTGCATACTACTATCTTTTACCATATATTTGACCCGAAAATGATATAAACTACAGCATACATGAAAATAGAAAACACAAAAGCACAGATGCGTAAAGGAGTATTAGAGTACTGCATCTTATCTATTTTACAACATGGTGATGCATATACTTCTGAAATTATCTCTACCTTAAAAAGTGCAGAAATGATTGTAGTTGAAGGTACTATATATCCCTTATTAACAAGGTTAAAAAATTCAGGACTATTGTCTTATCGTTGGGAAGAGTCTACCTCTGGCCCGCCAAGAAAATATTATGTTCTAACAGAAAGTGGTAAACTCTTCTTAAAAGAATTAGATACAACATGGGGCAATTTAAAAACAGCTGTAAATCAAATAACAAGCAAAAAACAAAAAAACAATGAATAAGACAATCAATATAAATTTAGGAGGCTATTTTTTTCATATAGATGAGACTGCTTATCAAAAATTAAGAAGATATCTAGATGCAATTTCTAAATCACTTAGCGATGATCCTCAAGGAAAAAACGAAATTATTGCAGATATAGAGGCTCGCATTAGTGAATTATTATCCGAAAAAATTACAGATGCTCGCCAAGTAGTTAATGAACAAGACATTAGCAACATCATTAAAATAATGGGAGAGCCAGAAGATTATGAAGAGAATGAAACTGGGTATACAGACAACTCATCTAACTACCAAAGAAAAAAAACCAGCAATAGAAAATTATACAGAGATGGAGATGATAAATTCTTAGGAGGTGTAGCTGCAGGTGTTGGCCATTATTTAGGAATTGATGCTATTTGGTTGCGATTGCTTCTAATTGCCTTGTTTTTTAGCGCTGGATTTGGGTTTTTAATCTATATTATTTTATGGGTCTTATTACCTGAGGCAACCACAACAGCAGAAAAATTAGAAATGGAAGGCGAACATGTAACTATAGATAATATTGAAAAAAAAATTCGTGAAGAATTTAGTGCTATCAAAGAAACCCTTGAAGACGGTGCCAATAATGTAAAAAAAAAAGTAGCAGATGGTTTTCAAAAAAATGGTAAGAAAGCAACTTCTGGCATACAAGAGCTGTTAGATGTTTTAGGGTCTATTGTTAGTGTATTGTTTAATATCATAGGAAAATTTATTGGAGTTATTATCATTATTTTCTCTGCGATTATACTGGTTTTACTATTCTTAGCAATATTCTCTTTGGGAAGTTTTGAATTACTAGGATATGGTGAAGATTTTATAAACCTTCCAAACTTCATGTATGATTCACTCATACCCTACTGGGTATTGGCTATTGCCTTGTTTGTATTAATAGGATTTCCATTCTTAATTCTATTTGTGTTAGGGCTTAGAATTATTTCTAGCAACATAAAAAAATTTGGTAAAACTGTCTCTTTATCACTGTTAGGAATTTGGATTATTGCACTGCTAACATTGCTGTTTACAGGAATAGAATTAGGAACATCTGGTGCATATAATGGCACTAAAATAAGTGCTTCAGAACTTGCTTTTAAACCATCAGACACCTTGCATTTAAAAATGATAAATGATGATATGCTATTTTTTCAAGAAACCTTAAGAAGAAGTTCTAAACGCGTGTTCGTGTCTGATAATAAATTAGAGAAAATATATTCAACTAATATAAAAGTATCTGTAGAGAAAAGTAATTCTGATGCAATTACTATAAAAATTAGAAAAGTTTCTGAAGGAAGAAATAAAACCAAAGCAACAGAAAATGCATCAGGAATAGCCTACAAATATGAAGAAGCACAAAACACCCTTCAATTAAATGGGTTTTTCTTATCTCATTTAACCTATAGATTTAGTGATGAAGTAGTAAATGCTACTGTATATATTCCTGAAAATAGTACGGTGTTTTTAGACAAAACTACCAAAAGCTTCTTATACAATATAGCTACTGTAGACGGAATGTATGCTGCTGATATGGTAGGTCATTATTTTAAAATGACAGACAAAGGGTTAGACTGTACAGATTGCATAGAAGAGCCAATAATCTAAAAAGGATACTATTCAAAAAACAACTCATCCAAGAAAAATAACAATTGAGTATTTTATATTCTAAAAAACGTACTTAAAATTAGACATTTGTAAAAAATAAACATCATGAAAAAAACAATCATTAAAGTAGCAGCTGTACTATTCTTAACCACACTTACTTCTTGTGGCGTAGATATGCTAAATAGAATAGAAGGAAATAACAATGTAACCTCTATTAAAAGAGATATCTATGCAGATTTCACCAAAGTAAAAGTGAGTGCTGGTCTAGAATTATTCATACAACAAGGAAGTGAAATTTCATTAACTGTAGAAGCAGATGAAAATTTACATGATATTATTATTACAGAGGTTGTTGATGGAAAATTAAAAATTTACACAGAGAAAAATATTTGGAAATCAACCGCTAAAAAAGTGTATCTAACCTTAAATACCATAGAAGAACTCACCGCTTCTAGTGGAAGTATTGTTGTTTCTGAAAGTGTTTTAAAAGCTACCAATTTAGATGTTAGCTCTAGTAGTGGTGCTAATTTAACTATAGAAGTTGCAGCTACTAATCTTATTTCTAGTACTAGTAGCGGATCTAGTTCGCAAATAGAAGCAAATACCACCAGTGTAATTTCAACATCTAGTAGCGGATCTAGCTTAAACCTCTCTGGAGAAACAACTTCGCATGAAACAAGTGCATCAAGTGGTAGTTCTATAACTGCCTATAAATTAGTCTCTAAAGATGTTATTGCAAAAGTAAGTAGCGGTGCTAGTATAAGCGTTTATGCATCTTCATCTATAGATGGAAAAGCCAGTAGCGGAGGAGGTATTTCCTTTGAAGGAAATCCTGAAAAAGTAACTAAAAATACTTCATCGGGTGGAAGAGTTTTTCCAAGATAAAGAATTCTATGAAAAGGGAAAATAATAGTTGGTTTTGTTAGTAAATTAAATTACTTCAATAAGAGCTGTTTGAAATACATCAGCTCTTATTTTTTTTTCAAATGTTCTTCTATATCAGCTAGATGATGCTCTAATGCCTCTGATGAAATTTGTATTTCTCTAATTAATAAGGCTAAAGAAATAAGCAACAACAACAACGCAATACCAAACAACCAAACTGCTATAATTTTATATTTTATATAAATTAAAAACATAGTTAGCACACATAACAATAAGCTTCCTATTCCAAAAATTTGCATCCAACGAGTTAACGTGAGCCTAAGTTTTAAATTTTTGATTTGTCTTAATAAAGATTCGTCTTTTTTATCTAAATACACATCGTGTAAATTTCTAATCACTGCTGCATAGGCTAAAAATCTATTAGTATATGCCAACATAATTAAAGAAATTGCTGAAAATAATAGGGCTGGTGTGGTTAATGTTAATGTTTCCATAATAGCAAAATTAAATATTTTCAATACTTTTAAGGCATGAAATCATTTATTATTATTTTTACAGTATTAATTAGTTCTCAAATTAGCAGTCAAACACTCCCAAAGGGCTTTTCTTATGTATCTGAAATTGATGCAACAATTAAGAAGGAGTTAAGATATGGTACTTCAAATAATTTTATAGGAAAACCTATAAATGGCTATCTAAAAGATAGCCTTATTATCTCAACGCCTGCAGCCATAGCACTTGAAAAAATTCAAACTAAATTGATACTTTCTGGTCTAAGTCTTAAAATTTTTGATGCCTACAGACCTCAACAAGCTGTAGATCATTTTGTTAGATGGGCCAAAGTAATGAATGATACCTTAATGAAGCAGTTTTATTATCCGGATGTTCAAAAATCGGAGTTGTTTACACTAGGTTTTATTGCTTCTAAATCTGGCCATACAAGAGGCAGTACGGTAGATCTTAGTATTGTTGATTTAAAAACTAACAAAGAATTAGACATGGGTAGTTCTTATGATTTTTTTGGTGAAAAATCTCATCCATTTTACAAAAAAATTACTGAAGCTCAAATGAAAAATAGGATGTTACTTAGAACTATTATGATTAAAAATGGTTTTATACCCTATGATAATGAATGGTGGCACTTTACACTAAAAGATGAACCTTATCCAACTACTTACTTTAATTTTCTAATTGAATAAGTAACTTTTAACAAAATCTAAACGACTTCCTATCATATCGGCATTATATTTGTAATGTTTTAAATTAAATAATACGCTGTTTTGAATCTAATTAAAAAAAATATTTGTTACTTTTTTTTACTCGTTTCCTTTTCTATAGTAAGTCAAGTAGACACTGTTATAGATTCAAATAAAAAAACTACTGGCAAGACAGTGATTCTAGCAATTCCATCCAACAAGATAAAAAAACCTATTTCTTTAGATATTAAAAATGATAATGGATTTAAAAAAGCCTACGATAAACAAAAGAAAGAAGATGCAAAAAAGAAAAAAGAAAACGATTTAAATACTAAAGGAATTCTCTCAGCAGCAAAAATTTCTGAAGAACGTTTTTTAAAGTCATGGAAAAAAATAAATGCACCCTATCCAGTTATTGACCAAGATTTAGGAAGCTTTAGAACACAATCTAAGTCTGTTAAAATTATATGTAGAGACTTTCAATACCCAGATGGAGATAGAGTAACCATTACCATAAACGATATTCCAGTTATTAAAAATATAACCTTACGACAATCTTATCAAAGTTTTGACCTTACGTTACAAGTTGGTATTAATAAAATCGCTTTTATAGCATTAAATCAAGGAACTTCTGGTCCAAATACTGCTGGTTTTAAAGTTTTTGATGATGCTGGGAACGTTATTTCATCTAACGAATGGAACCTAGCAACCGGTGCTAAAGCTACTGTCATTATAGCAAAAGACAAATAATTCAATAAAACGAAAACGTTGTAATTAATTTAATTACTACTACTTTTTTTATTCTACTTAATTCATTTATTTTTGTAATAAGAATCATACATTCTAGTGAGATTCCTAATTTGAAAAAAAACAACAGAAAAGAATGAAAAAAGTTACCAAGCAAACCTATATTAATTGGTATAAAGACATGTTATTTTGGAGAAAATTTGAAGATAAATTGGCTTCTGTTTATATCCAACAAAAAGTAAGGGGTTTCTTACACCTATACAATGGACAAGAAGCTGTTTTAGCGGGTTCTTTGCATGCTATGGACCTATCTAAAGACAAAATGATTACTGCGTATAGAAACCATGTTCAGCCTATTGGTATGGGAGAAGATCCAAAAAGAGTGATGGCAGAATTGTATGGTAAAGTAACTGGTACATCCAAAGGTATGGGAGGTTCTATGCATATATTTTCAAAAAAACATGGGTTTTATGGTGGTCACGGAATCGTTGGTGGTCAAATTCCTCTAGGAGCTGGTATTGCTTTTGGTGATAAATATAAAGGAAGTGATGGTGTTACCCTAACCTGCTTTGGTGATGGAGCTGCAAGACAAGGATCTCTTCATGAGACTTTTAACATGGCTATGTTATGGAAGTTACCTGTAGTTTTTATTGTTGAAAATAATGGATATGCCATGGGTACTTCTGTAGAAAGAACTGCAAATCATACAGATATATGGAAATTAGGCTTAGGGTATGAAATGCCATGTGGTCCTGTAGACGGTATGAATCCTATTAAAGTAGCCGAAGCTGTAGATGAAGCTATCCAAAGAGCAAGACGCGGCGAAGGACCAACCTTTTTAGAAATGAAAACCTACCGTTATAGAGGACACTCGATGTCAGACGCTCAGCACTACAGAACTAAAGACGAAGTGGCTGAGTATAAAAAAATTGATCCAATAACACAAATACTTAATATCATAAAAGATAAAAAGTATGCTTCACAGGAAGAAATAGAAGAAATAAATCAACAAGTAAAAGACAAAGTTAAAGAATGTGAGAAATTCGCAGAAGAATCTCCATATCCAGAAATTAGTCAATTACATGATGTAGTTTACGAACAAGAAGATTATCCTTTTATCAAATAGCCCAATGTGGGTTTAAAGTATAGAATAACTCTCACTAATTTAGTTATTACTAATTAAAAAGGCAAGAGTAAAAAAATTAATTTAGGAATAGAAATATGGCAATACTAGTAAATATGCCTCGCTTAAGTGACACCATGGAAGAAGGTGTTGTGGCAAAATGGTTAAAGCAAGTTGGCGATAAAATTGAAGAAGGAGATATTCTTGCTGAAATTGAAACTGACAAAGCAACTATGGAATTTGAATCTTTTAATGAAGGAACTTTACTTCATATAGGAGTTCAAGAAGGAGAAACATCTCCAGTAGATGTACTTTTAGCCATTATTGGTGAAGAAGGAGAAGATATTTCAGAAATTTTGAACGGAGCAGCAACAACTTCACAAGAAGTAATAACAGAAGATACCACTAAAGAGTCAATTACTACCGCTATTCCTGAGGGAGTTCAATTGATTTCTATGCCAAGATTGAGCGATACCATGGAAGAAGGAACAGTAGCTTCTTGGTTAAAAAATATTGGTGACAAGGTTGAAGAAGGAGATATTTTAGCTGAAATAGAAACAGATAAAGCTACCATGGAATTTGAATCTTTCTATGAAGGCGTTTTACTGTATATTGGCGTTGGAGAAGGAGAAAGTGCAAAAGTAGATAGTTTATTAACCATCATAGGACCTGAAGGAATTGATGTTTCTGCACTAGTAGCTGCTCATAATGAGGGAACCCTAAGATCTGATGGTCCTGAAGCATCGACAGAGGCATCAAGCACTGAAAGAGAACAAATAGAAGAACAAACTGCTAAAACTTCTAAACCAACTAACTCTGGTGGAAGAATTTTTGCTTCTCCGCTAGCTAAAAAAATCGCAAAAGATAAAGTGATTAACTTAGCAGACGTGAAAGGCTCTGGAGAAAATGGTAGAATTGTAAAGAAGGATGTAGAAAACTACACTCCTGCTGCTGCAGTAGAAGCAATACCAACTCAAACAGCCCAAACAGCAACTCCATTAGCAACTTACACACCTGTTGGCGAAGAGCATTACGAAGAAGTAAAGAATTCTCAAATGCGTAAAGTAATTGCAAAACGTCTAGGAGAATCTAAATTTACTGCTCCTCATTATTATCTTACTATTGAGTTAGATATGGACAATGCCATAGCTTCTCGTAAAACAATTAATGCTTTACCAGAAACTAAGGTATCTTTTAACGACATGATCGTAAAAGCTTGCGCTATGGCATTAAAAAAACATCCTCAAGTAAATACTTCTTGGAATGGAGATACTACAAGATACAA
>CAZAIL010000105.1:0-7504 GCA_964485155.1 uncultured Flavobacterium sp. | reverse complement strand
AACGAATTATTAATTCTGTTTTCATACTGAAATGGTTTTATACTAAATGTCAATAATGACAAATAATGGATTAATCTTATACAGGTATTTTGTTTTAATACCGTACGAGGCTTCTGCTTTATGCAGAATAAATACCTCTATTTCAATGAACGTTTTTTGTTTTAAAGCAATTAAGAAAAAGTAGGGCTAAGCCTTACTTTTTCTTATGTCTGTTTGCTCTAGCTCTTTTCTTGCGTTTGTGTGTTGAGATTTTTGATCTCTTTCTTTTTTTACCACTTGGCATAATTGTCTAATTTTTTTAAAAATCTTTCGATTTCGATTTGTATAATTATTTTACTACCACTTTGCTTTTTACTCCTTCAGTAAAAGTTTTTGCCGGCTTAAAAGCAGGAATATTATGAGCGGGAATTTTGATAGAAGTATTCTTAGAAATGTTTCTTCCTGTTTTTTCTGCTCTTGTTTTGATAATAAAACTACCAAAACCTCTCAAATAAACATTGTCTCCTTGTTCTAAAGCACCTTTTACTTCGGTCATAAATGCTTCTACTGTTGCCAATACATCTGCTTTTTCAATTCCTGATTTGTCTGATATTTTCGATACAATATCTGCTTTCGTCATGTTACTATAATTTATATTTTTTTCCTAAAATTCGCTGGCAAATATATGATAATTAATCTATTCCATAAAAGGAAACAGTTAAAAATATATCAACTTTAAGGCGTAATATTGCAACTGTAATGATTTTTAATGATTTTTTCTAACATATTAATTTACTGGTATTTAAAGATAAAAAGAGATTTACCTTGGCGTAAAACAAAAGACCCCTATTTGGTTTGGCTATCTGAAATTATGTTACAACAAACTAGAGTCTCTCAAGGAATGAGTTATTACCTTGCTTTTTCTGACGTTTTTCCAACAGTTAAGGACCTTGCAAACGCTGAAGAAAGGAAAGTATTAAAAATGTGGCAAGGATTAGGATATTATTCTAGAGCCAGAAATCTTCATTTTACCGCAAAACATGTTTCTGAAGAATTAAACGGCATATTTCCATCAACTTACAAGGATCTTATAAAGCTAAAAGGAGTTGGTGATTATACAGCTTCAGCAATTGCATCTATTTGTTTTAACGAACCAACAGCTGTTGTAGATGGTAATGTTTACAGGGTTTTAGCTAGGTATTTTCAAATATATACTCCCATTAACAGCACAAAAGGAATTAAAGACTTTAAATCCTTAGCACAATCTTTACTTGACAATGATCTACCAGGTGTTTATAATCAGGCCATTATGGATTTCGGAGCTTTGCAATGTAAGCCACAGAATCCTGATTGTCAAAATTGTCCAATTAATTCTGGCTGTCTAGCTTTTGAAAAAAAACTAGTAAAAGAACTTCCCGTTAAAGAAAAGAAGCTAAAGATTAAAAAGAGATACTTTAATTACATTGTATTTGTATCCAAAGATAAAAAGACAATTTTTGAACAGCGATTAGGAAAAGGAATTTGGCAAGGACTTTATCAGTTTCCACTAATAGAGACAGATTCAGAAGTTCATTTAGATGAACTAACGTCCTCTAAAGATTTTCAAATACTTGTTCCCTTTAATGCTACGATTCGATTATCTAATGAAATTAGCATTGTCCATAAACTATCTCATCAGCATTTATTTACGAAGTTTTGGATCATAAACACGCAGAATAGTTCAAGTATTCCTATAAGTTGGGATAAAATTGAATCATTTCCTGTTCCTGTTTTAATAGCTAATTTTTTGAAGGAATTCTTACCAAAATTGAATTGAATTTTTTAGTACATTTGATATTGTAATCAACAAAGTGTTATGTCTGGAACTATCAATAAAGTTATTTTAATAGGTCATTTAGGTGATGAGGTAAAGATGAATTATTTTGAAGGAGGTAATTCAATTGGTCGTTTTCCTATTGCTACTAATGAAAGTTATACAAGTAAACAGTCTGGAGAAAAAGTAACTAATACAGAATGGCACACTCTTGTGGTGAGAAATAAGCTTGCAGAAATATGTGAGAAATACTTAACTAAAGGAGATAAAGTCTACTGTGAAGGACGTATTAAAACTCGCCAATGGGAACAAGAAGGGCAAAAACGTTACACTACAGAAATACATGTAGCTAACATGACATTTTTGTCTACGAAAAAAGAAACTGGAGCCTCAGTTGGAACTAATACAGGAAACATCCCAGTAATACTCCAACAGTCGAAACCTATAGCTGATGATGATTTACCAATTTAAGTCTAACTAAACTCTAACATTTGGATCCCGATCCCGAACTTTTTTTAAATTATTTAGCTTATGTAGACAATACATCTATTATAGCCATTTCAATTCTTTTTTTATTACTTTTTTGTTCTGCGTTAATATCTGGAACTGAAGTCGCTTTCTTTTCATTATCACCAACAGATATTGTTAAAATATCTGAAAAATCAAAACAAGACAACCCCATTGTTAAACTCTTGCAAAAACCGAGCAAGCTATTAGCTACAATTCTTATTACAAACAATTTTATAAATATTCTCATTGTTTTAATTTTTGCTTCGTTAGGAGAAGTGTTTTTAAAAGACAAAAATTTAGCATTAAAAATAGTAGATTTTACTCTTCCGTCAAGTTTAGTCAAGTTTTCTATTGAAGTAATTTTAGTAACTTTTCTTATTCTTCTTTTTGGAGAGGTATTACCCAAAGTATATGCTTCAAGAAGAGCCTTAAAGTTTTGTAATTTCATGAGTAAACCACTTCAATTATTAACCATTGCTTTAACGCCTTTAAGCTATCCTTTAATTAACTTGACTAAAATTATTGAAAAAAAATTGGGGAGTAAGAACTCTAATTTTTCAATAGAGATATTATCAAAAGCATTAGAACTTACTTCTCAAGGATCAACTACTAAAGAAGAACAGAAGATTTTAGAAGGGATAGTAACTTTTGGAAATACAGAAACTGTTCAGATAATGAAGCCAAGAATAGATATTTTTTCTCTATCGGAAAAGGAAACTTACCAGGAGGTATTAACTAAAATTTTAAAACATGGGTATTCTAGAAATCCGGTTTATAAAGGTTCTATAGATAATATTACAGGGATTTTATATTCAAAAGATTTGTTAGGCTACTTAGATAAAAAAGAATTTAACTGGCAAAAATTACTCAGAAAACCATTTTTTGTGCCTGAAAATAAAAAACTAGATGATCTTTTAGGAGAGTTTAGAGAAAGAAAAAATCATTTAGCCATCGTTGTAGATGAATATGGAGGAACCAGTGGTCTAGTAACTTTAGAGGATGTAATTGAGGAGATTGTGGGAGAAATAAATGATGAATTTGATAACGATGATTTTTCATATTCTAAAATTGATGAAAACAATTATATTTTTGATGGAAAAGTTACTATTAAAGACTTCTGTAAAGTTTTAGAAGACACAAATGAAGATAAGTTTGAAGAATACAAAGGTGAGTCCGAAACTATTGCAGGGTTTATCTTAGAACTCTCAGGGAAGTTTCCGAAAATAGGAGAAAAAATAAATTTTGATATTTACACATTTACTATCGAGGCCTTGGATAGAAAACGAATTAAGCAATTAAAAGTTACAAGACAAATTCATGCATAAAAGTTATTTTTTTTTAATCATTATTTTTTTGTCTTCTTGTTCTGAAGAAACACTTCCTAAACCTAAAGCGTTTTTGAGTTTAGAGTTCAATAAGACAATGTATAAAGAATTAACCTTGTCTCGGCCCTATGCCTTTGAAGTTTCCAAAAGTGCAACAATAATAAATGAACCTAAAAATTGGTTAAAAATAGACTATCCATTAATTGGTGCTTCTGTTGATATTACTTACAGGAGAATTGATGATAACCTGAGAGAATTGTTGATTGAATCAGAAAAATTAGTTTTTAAACACACTTTAAAGGCAGAGAAAATATCTTCAAATGATTACACTAATGATGAGAATAAAGTCTTTGGTACTTTACATGAAATTACAGGGAATGCAGCTTCTCAAATTCAATTTCACATCACAGATAGTACTGATCATTTCATAAAAGGAGCCTTATATTTTAATACAAAACCAAATTACGATTCTCTTTTGCCAGCGGTTGCGCATATCAAAAAAGACATACTCCGTCTGATGGAAACATTACAATGGAAGGATGAATAATTGAGTATTTATACTTGTCACTATTGTACAAAAACTACTTAATATTGAACTTATTTAGATCTTTTAAATATTTTCCGTGAAATAAAATTTAAAACTCAGAGCGTAAATTTATAATAATATATTCATTCTTTTTTTTAGCTTATCTTCCTGCTTTGCATCCACAAATAAAATTGCACACCAAATAACAAAGCACCAGAAAGTAAATGAATAGCTTGTGTTCCTAGTGGGAATTCAGCATAGTACATTAAGATTCCAGTAATGGTTTCTAAGAACAGTAATACCAGTATCCAATTTACTAATTTATAACCTAATTTATGTAGTTGGTTTAAGTAAAATAATCCAAAATTCACTAAGATGATTGCAATGGTAAATGATCTGTGAAAATAGAATTTAAAACTAGGATTCATCAAGCTATATTCTTTATTTTCAAAACCAAATAGCTTTACTTGCTCATCAATAAACTGACGCACCTGGGTTCCCATTGCTATTTGAATTAAAGAAAAAATGATAGATAGTATTAAAAGCTTATTGAACAATGCATGATATTTATAGCTTGTTTTTTCTTTTCGAATGATAAATAATAGTCGTAAAACTAATCCAATGATCAATAACCCAATCACCATGTGGATGGTAATCATCGTAGGTTTTAAATTGCTATCAACCACCATTTTACCTAAAACAGCTTCTACCAACATAAAGAAAAAAGCAATAAATGAAATGATAGGAATCCACTTATTTTCTTTTTTAAATTTTAGTGAGCCAGCCAACAAAAACAGAAAAATAAAACCTGAGAGTACCGTTACCAATCTGTTAATATACTCTACCCAGGTATGAAATTTATTAAATGTTGCGTACTCATGTTTGGTGTATTCTTCCCAGTTTTTTTCATTAAAAACTGAACTAGTTTTTACTTCTTGTTCAGCTACAAACAACACTTCATCTTTAATGATAATCATGCCTTCTTGATAGGTTGAATTTTGATGCCAGGTAATTTGTTCTTCAGAAGTTGGCGGAATATAATACCCAAAACATTTTGGCCAATCTGGGCATCCCATTCCAGAACCAGTCATTCTTACAATTGATCCGGCTAAAAAGATTAAATAAAGACTTGCTAACGTGATTTTAACGATCGTTGGAAATCGATTTTTCATCTGACTTAATATTTTTGCAAAGATAAATCAAAAACAACTAAAAAAGACTTCTGTGCTTAGAAGCCTTTTCTTTATAATGAGTTTAAATTATGATTATTCATTTAATCTAATTTCAGAAGCGGTATAAAGATTACCCCCCGCAATTCCAGTAATAAAAGAGCTTAGATCTTCTGTAGAGGTTTTATTGCTATCAAATGTAATGGAGGCAATACTATCTGTAAAAACAACTATTACATCTGCAACGCCTTCTTTTTTTGAAAGTTTAGATTGAATTGCTTTAGCACAACCAATTTGGCAGGTCATCCCAGAAATAGCTAAAGAAACAGTCTCCATTTTAGCCATTTGAAGAACATCACTTTTTAAGTCTTTAGTTTTTCCCTTTTCATCATTAATAGAACAACATATAATTAAAAGAGTGCTAATTGCAAGTAATAGAAATATTGCTTTTTTGTTCATGATTGCTTTTTGTGATTGTTTAATCATACAAATTTATGTAATTAATGATTTATATCTTAAGAATTGTTTCATTTTTGCCTAATATTTAAAAATAGAGAATGAATAACGATCACAAAAAATGGATCTATCTGATTGTTTTAGCAATGGTGTGGGGAAGTTCTTTTATACTAATTAAAAAATCTTTAATTGGTTTAACTCCAGTTCAATTAGGTGCTTTAAGGACATTTATTGCAGGGCTATTCATTCTTTCTATAGGGTTTAAGAGTCTAAAAAAAATTAAAAAACACCATTGGAAATACATTGTTGTTAGTTCATTGCTTGGCACATTATTTCCAGCGTTCTTTTTTGCGTTTGCTATTACAGGAATAGATAGTTCTGTTGCTTCTATCTTAAATTCTATGACTTCTTTAAATGCTTTGATTGTAGCGACCTTATTTTTTGGAGTTGTATTTAAGAGAATTCAATTAGTTGGAGTACTTATTGGTCTTGTAGGAACAACCTTGTTAATTTTAGAAAGTTCTTCTTTAAATCCCAATCAGAATTATTGGTATGCAATTTTTGTGCTTGTTGCTTCCTTAGGCTATGCTTTTAATGTAAATATTATTAAAAAATATTTATCAGATATTCCTGCCTTGAGCATCACTACAGGTCATTTTATACTTTTAATTATTCCTGTTTTTCTACTATTGGTTTTCTCAGGTTTTTTTACCTCAGTATCCTTTACTCCTGAGATAAAAACATCCTTTATGTATCTCATCATTCTTTCTATTGTGGGTACAGGACTGGCAAAAATTATGTTTAACCAGTTAATACAAATATCTACGCCTGTTTTTTCCACTTCAGTTGCTTATTTAATTCCAATAGTTGCAACTATTTGGGGTTTTATTGACGGAGAAAAAGTGAGTTATCTTCAGTTATTAGCTGGTGTAATTATTCTAACAGGAATCTATATTGTAAATAAAGTAAAATAAAAAAGCCACAGTTTATAAAACTGCAGCCTTTTATGATTGTTGGGTTTTGAAGAAAATTATTCGAAATCCTTGTCTTCTACACCCTCATTTATTTTAATTTCTGCGATTTTGAAATTTAAATTCATTGGACCCGATTTTATTTCAATTGAATGCGGAAACATAATCCCGTTTACAGCTTTATAATCTCCAAATGTAGTAGGAACTTTTACTTCTTTTCCGTCTGGTGTTTTTACTGTTTTTATTGCTTTTACTTTTAAGCCAGATGTCATGTCATAAAAAATCTCTTCATTACCGATTTTTAAAACAATCGTATTTTTACCATCTATAGGCTCAATTCTTGTTAGTTTTCCAGAAGTGTAATTTAAATCGTTAAAGATAGCATTCGCCTCTTTTCCTTCAGTAATATCCTCAGGTTTCATATCCGTTTTTCTGCCTTGAGCTTCTTGATATCCTTTTTCTCCATCAAAAACTACTTTTTGCATTGTGTTACCCATCACAGAAATTGTCATTAAAGTTTTGTTCGGAGCAGATGCTTTGGTTGTCATAACCAATGGCGTTCCCTGAATAGTTGCGTTAGAAACCATCATTGTGGTTTTTACAGCCATTGCCTTTTCTTTACCTCCAATTGCTTCAAAGTACTTGTTTATAACAGCTGTTACTGTCATTCCATCAGGTATTGGTAATGTCATTTCAGGTTTCTCTGAAGGATTACCATACTTATCAAAATAGTTAATTTTGTAATCCGAGTTTTT
>CAZAIL010000104.1:0-7569 GCA_964485155.1 uncultured Flavobacterium sp. | reverse complement strand
TTAAAAAATACGAAACTTTAGGCTTAGAAATGGGCTTTATGTATGTAGAAAGTGGTGCGTTGGTTAGATCTTCTTACAAAGCACACAAGCACGCCAAATAATACTTCTCTATTAAAACAGTCATATGTTGTTAAATAAATGTGAAAAATTTATTTTTTTAACAACAAAAAACCTTTTAATTTATTTTTGGCACAGTAGTTGGTTATAGATTAAACATATTAAATAAGTAGTTTTATTTGATTGTGAAATAATTTGATTTGTTAGTTTAAAAAAACCATCTCCTAGGAGATGGTTTTTGAATTTTTATTAATTATGTAATCTTTATTTATCCTTTTTCTTTTAATTGTATTTGTTGAGCAATTTTATCAACATCATCTAAAACACGTAACAAATTACCACTCCATAATTGAGAAATTTGAGCTTCTGTATAGCCTCTTTTTACCAATTCTGCAGTCACATTTAAGGTTTCAGAAGCATCATTCCATCCATAGATTCCTCCTCCTCCATCAAAATCAGAACTAATCCCTACATGATCTAAGCCCATTTTTTTTACTAAATAATCGATGTGATCTACATAATCTGCAACATCTACTGGTGTTGGATCTGTATCAGTCATCATAGAACTGGCCTCTTTAGACATCTTTTTGTATGTCTTCACATAGCTATCTCGTTCTGAGGCTTCTAGTTTACTAATTTCATCCCAAGACTTCATCTCTAGACCTCTTTCTTTGGCTAAAGCTGTAATTTTTTCGGTAAGTGCTGCTGCATGTGCCGTATGTTTTTCGGTACTCACATACGAGCTAAATGCGACTGTTTGTACAACACCTCCATTAGATTTCATCCACTCTAACTGCTCGTCATCTAAATTTCTACTGTGATTACAAAGGGCTCTTGCAGATGAATGTGAAGCTATAATTGGAGCTTCAGAAAGGGTAATCATATCTTTTATTGATTGTTTAGATGGATGGGAAACATCAATCATGATGCCCCATTTGTTCATTTCTTTGATCACTAGTTTTCCTAAATCACTTACTCCTTTGTCTACCCACAAACTATCTAGCTCTCCCGTGTTGGAGTCGCAAAATTGACTATGGCCATTGTGAGATAAAGACATATATCTTGCTCCCCTATCATAAAATTCTTTTACTCTAGTGATATCAATTCCTAAAGGATAGGCATTTTCTACTCCAATCATGGCAACTTTCTTCCCTGAAGCATGCAGTTCTCTTGCTTCTCTAGAACTCACTGCTAAGCCAATTCTTTCTGGTGCAATTTCTTTGGTTAATCTATGGATTGCATCAAATTTACTAATAGCGTTTTCGTAGGCTTTGTCGTATCCATCTGTTGTTAACGCTCCTTGGCCAGTATATACAATAAACCAAGCAACATCTAATCCACCAGCTTCCATTGTAGGTAGGTTTACTTGATTGCCTAAATCTTGTGTATAGTTGTTATCGGCTGTAAAATCAGATACACTAATATCTACATGAGTATCTAAGACCAATACTCGATCGTGAATTCCTTTTGCAGTTTCTAATATTTCGTTTGAATAGTTCATAAGATTGTTCGTTGGCTCCTGCTTGTTATTACAAGAAGCAACCAACAAAGCAAAAACGATTATTTTAAAAATTTTCATATTTTGTTTTTTGATTAATATTTATTAAAATAGCAATCTTAGTTGATTCTGTTTTTTTTTAAATATGTTAGATAAATCCTTGTTCACGCATCCAATCATCATTAAACATTTTACCAATATATCGAGTACCGTGATCATGAAACAACACCACCACTACATCATCTTTTTTGAAATGATTTTTTAATTGAAGAATACCTTTAATAGCCGCACCAGCAGAGTTTCCAGCAAAAATACCTTCTTCTTTGGCTATTTTTCTAGTAAATACCGCTGCATCTTTATCTGTTACTTTGGTAAAGCCGTCAATTAAACTAAAGTTTACATTCTCGGGTAAAATATCTTCACCGATACCCTCTGTTATGTATGGATAGATTTCATTCTCATCAAATACTCCAGTTTCATGGTATTTTTTAAATACTGATCCATAAGTATCAATACCCCATACTTTAATATTTGGATTTTGTTCTTTTAAATATTTAGAAGTTCCTGAGATAGTACCTCCTGTTCCTACCCCAACAACAAAATGTGTTATTTTACCATCGGTTTGTTTCCAAATTTCTGGACCCGTTTGTTCGTAATGTGCCAAAGAATTAGAGGGGTTATCGTACTGATTTACATACCAAGAATTGGGAGTTTCTTTTCCTAATTGTTTAGATACTGAATAATATGACCTAGGATCATCAGGTTCTACATCTGTAGGACAAACTACTACTTTAGCTCCCACAGCTCTTAAAATATCCATTTTTTCTTTAGACTGCTTATCAGATATGACAAAAATACATTTATAACCTTTTACAATGGCGGCTAAGGCCAATCCCATTCCAGTGTTTCCTGAGGTTCCTTCAATTATAGTTCCACCAGGTTGTAATCGTCCGTCCGCTTCAGCATCTTCAATCATTTTTAAAGCCATCCGATCTTTTGTAGAGTTCCCAGGATTGAATGTTTCTACTTTTGCTAATACTAAGGCATCTACTTCTGAAGTTACAGAGTTTAGCTGAACTAATGGTGTGTTTCCTATAGTTTCAAGGATATTTTTTGCGTATTGCATAGCATTTTAAATTATATCACAAAGGAACAAAATATTTAAGAGATAACCTTCAAGAGACTGGTGTTTTCAAAAGAAAATAATCAAGCAAATCGAATAGATTTGGAAGGTTGAATCTTCGTAATAATAATAGAAGGAATAATCAACATTAAAAAACACAAAGTTAAGGTACCTATGTTTAACAATATAATGGTTAAAAAATCAATACTTACGGGAACCTTAGAAACATAATAAATTGATGGATCTAAAGTTATAAATCCACCATATTTCTGAAAAAAGAGAAGAAGTAAGCCAATTAAATTCCCCCAAAACAATCCAACAAAAATTAAATAAGAAGCATTGTACAAAAAGATCTTTCGGATGCTCCAATTAGAGCTTCCCATGGCTTTTAAAATACCCACCATTGGTACACGTTCTAAAATAAGCACCAACAGAGCAGTGACCATATTAATCCCAGCCACTAGAATCATGATAATGATGATAAACCAGATATTATTATCAAACAGTTCAATCCATTGAAAAATTGCTGGGTAGTTAGAAACAATACTGGTAGCATCTAAAGTTGAATCAATTTCCTTATAAATTTCAACACTTTTTTGTTGAAGTTCGTCAAAATTATTGATGATTATTTCAAATCCACCAATCTGATTTTCGTTCCATTTATTTAATCGTTGAATTTGTCTCAAATCACCAATCATCATATTTTTATCAAACTCTAAAAAGCCTGAATTATACACTCCTGTTATTACCAATTTTCTGTTTGAAGGTAATTTATTAGCTTGGCTTTTAAAAAAAGTGACATTTATAGTATCGTTTAATTCCAACTGTAATCGATTCATAATCGTTTCAGACAGTAAAACATCTCTCGTTCTTTTTTTATGAAAATCAGGAAGCTTGCCAGCGATTAAATACTCTTGAAAAAATGTCCAATCATAGTCTGTAGAAACTCCTTTAAAAACAATTCCCTCAAAATCGGTTTTTGTTCTGATGAGGCCTACTTTGTTGGCAAAAACCTGTACATTTTTAATTCCATTAATCTTAGAAAATGTAGGATAGAAATCTTGGTTTTTATCAATAGGGATTTCAGACCCATCAGAATTATTAGCATCGTAATTGGTAATTTGGATATGTCCTTTAAAACCAGATATTTTACTCCGGATTTTTTCTTGTAAACCAGTTCCTGTAGCAACAGCAATCATCATAATAATGACTCCTAATGAAATTGCTGCGATTGCAATTTTTATTATTGGAGACGAAATACTACTTTTATGCTCTTTACCAGAAATAATTCGTTTCGCTACAAATAATTCGTAATTCAATGCTATGGTTTTAAATGCACGTAAAAGTACATATTTATTTATTCTTTTAGTGACTTGTTACTCAATCGTTTCTTGTGCTCAAGAATCAAAATCTTCATATAATATCCTTACTGGTGCAGATCAAACCAACTTATATATTTCAAAATTAAAAGGAAAAAGAATTGCTATTGTAGCCAACCAAACATCTGTTATTTCTAACGGAACCAACTACACTCACTTAGTAGATAGCTTGGTTTCTTTAAAATTGAATATCCAAAAAGTATTTGCTCCAGAGCATGGTTTTAGAGGAAAAAAAGATGCTGGAGAATCTATAGCTGACGGAATAGATGCAAAAACAGGACTTCCTCTCATATCTCTTTATGGAAAAAACAAAAAACCTACCACAGCTCAATTAAAAGGAATTGATCTCGTAATTTTTGATATTCAAGATGTTGGTGCTAGATTTTATACCTACATTTCCACATTGCATTATGTTATGGAAGCTTGTGCAGAAAAAGGAATCCCTTTACTACTGTTAGACAGGCCAAATCCAAATGGCCATTATATAGACGGACCTGTTTTAGAAACTGATCACAAAAGTTTTGTAGGAATGCATCCTGTTCCTGTTGTTTATGGTATGACCATTGGTGAATACGGATTCATGATTAATGGAGAGAAATGGCTAGATAATGGAATAAAGGCTTCTTTAACTGTTGTTAAACTAAAAAACTATACACACAGCTCTGCATACAATTTACCCATAAAACCTTCTCCAAACTTACCTAATAAAAAGGCTATCAACCTCTACCCTAGTTTGTGCTTTTTTGAGGGAACAAATGTTAATGCTGGACGTGGAACCAACATGCAATTTCAAATTTATGGCTCTCCTTTTTTAAATACAAAAAGTAAATTCTCGTTTACACCAACCCCCAATGAAGGTGCAAAATACCCAAAACATGCTTATATGATTTCATATGGAGAGGACTTGAGAGGAACTGAAAAGTTAACTACCCTAAACCTTTCTTGGCTAATAAAGGCAACAAAACAAAATAGAACTAAGAATTTCTTTAATACTTTTTTTACCAAATTAGCAGGAACTACAAAACTTCAAACACAACTAGAAGAGAAGGTTTCTGAAGCAGATATTAAAGCTTCATGGCAAGAAGGAATAGAAAAATTTAAGATTGTTAGAGAAAAATATATAATCTACCAATAGGCTTTTTTATAGTTCTTTCAAATTTGTAGGTTTTTGATACTTCTGAAAAGGTTGTTTTAACAATTCTTTCAAAGAAGAATTTATTTTTTCATCCGGAAAAGTATCTACACCATATACAATTTTATCTCTGTCTAAATGCATATAGGTTCCCAACAAACGATCCCAAATAGAAAATATATTTCCGTAATTGGCATCCGTATAGGGTAATAAATTATGATGGTGTACTTTGTGCATATCGGGAGAAACTATAATATAACTTAATAATTTATCTATAGATCTTGGAATCTTAATATTAGCATGAGTAAACTGAGTAAATACTAGAGACATCGATTGATATATCATAACAATAGCAATAGGAGCGCCAACTACCAACACCCCAAACAATGTAAACCCAAAACGAATCACACTTTCTAAAGGATGATGTCTATTGGCTGTAGTAGTGTCTACTTTATGATCTGAATGATGCACTAAATGAATCATCCACAAAGGTTTAATCTTGTGTTCTGTAAAATGTGCAAGATAGGCACCAAAAAAGTCTAATAGAACTACACCTAAAAGAATATACAACCATAATGGCATTTCCGGCATCCAATTAATAATTCCAAAATTATTAGCTTGTACCCAATCTGCTGTATGTATAAGCAAAAAAGCTAGAGAAAAATTAATCACAATTGTTGTACCTGTGAAAAATAAATTAGGAGTGGCATGTTTCCATTTTTTGTAGTTAAAACGAAACAAGGGTAATGCGCCTTCTAAAAGCCAAAAAAAAGTAATTCCACCTACAAGAAGTAAACTTCTATGTGAGGAAGGAATTGTTTCGAAATACGTAAATATAGTTTCCAATATGTTTTGATTACTTGACTAAAATACAGAAACTTTCTTATATATTTTTTAATTTTAAAACTGTTAGCTTCTTTTTACTTTTTTATTGTAGTGTAATGGAATCCTTTTTTTTAAATTTTCTATAATAGTATGAGCGGCAGGACACACTTCTGTATTGGTAAGTGTTAAGTCTGTAATCTGTATAAATTTCTTTCTATTTGTGTGTGGGTATTCAGAACATGCTTTTGGTCTAACATCATAAATAAAACAAGAATTATCAATAGCATCAAAGAAAGAACATGGGGCAGTTCGCAGAACCATAAAATCGTCTTGATCTCTTTCTAAGTACTGATCAATGAAATTGCGTTCTTTCATTTTTAAATGCTTGGAAATACGCTGAATGTCTTTTTCTATAAAAATAGGACTTGTTGTTTTACAACAATTTCCACAAGACAAACAATCTGTTTTTTTAAACTCATCTTCATGCAACTCTTTCATCACAACATCTAAATTCTTGGGCGTTCTCTTCTTCAGCATTTTAAAGTACTTTCTAGTCTCAGGCAAGGTTTCCTTAGATAATTTTGGTAATTGTTCTAAACGTTTTTCCATGCTAGTAAAGTGAGTTTTTAGCTTAGCTATAGTTAACACAATTGTCTACTAAAATTAGTATACAGTGCTAAAGCTAGAGCATTGTAAAAGTACCAATAAAATCTGCGTAAACATCTATCAAAAAAACAAATAAAATATGTAATTTTACACTTCAATTTAAGATACTTAATGAATATTCAAACTCGTTTAGAAGCTAAAGTAAAAGAAGGTTTTTTTACACTTTTTGAAACCACATTACCTACGGTTGAATTTCAAACAACACGGAAAGATTTTGAGGGTGATATTACCATAGTTGTGTTTCCTATGCTTCGATATAAGAATGGTAATCCCGCTCAAATTGGAGAAATTTTAGGGGAGTATTTGGTTGAAAAAATTCAAGAAGTTATTGCTTATAACGTTGTGAAAGGTTTTTTAAACTTGGTGATAGATGATAGAATTTACCTTGAATCTTTTAATGCTATACATTCACAAGACAACTTTGGTTTTATCACCAGCCCTAAAGGCGTTGTGATGGTAGAATATTCTTCACCAAACACAAACAAGCCCCTACATTTGGGTCATGTTAGAAACAACCTATTAGGAAACTCTGTTGCAGAAATCTTAAAAGCATCAGGAAATAAAGTCTACAAAACACAAATAATTAATGATCGTGGTATTCATATTTGCAAGTCTATGTTGGCTTGGAAAAGATTTGGAAATTCAAAAACTCCTGTCTCCACAGGAATGAAAGGTGATAGCTTCGTTGGGAAATATTATGTGAAATTTAATGACGAGTATAAGAAAGAAATTAGCACTTTAATTGCTGATGGAATGTCTGAAGATGAGGCAAAAAAACAAGCTCCTATACTAATTGAAGCACAGAAAATGTTGTTAAAATGGGAAGCTGGGGAGTCAGAAACTGTAGCTCTTTGGGAAATGATGAATAGCTGGGTGTATGAAGGCTTTA
>CAZAIL010000103.1:0-7633 GCA_964485155.1 uncultured Flavobacterium sp. | reverse complement strand
AAAAACTAGTTCTAATTTTTAGTCTTCTGTTTATATCCTTAGCCTCTTATTCTCAAGAGGTAACTACCTATTATTTTATTCGTCACGCTGAAAAATTACGAGTTGATAAAACAGACATAAATCCAAATTTAAATTATGATGGATTTAAAAGAGCAGAAGCTTGGAGAGACGTCTTCTCTAATATTCCTTTTGATGCTATTTATTCTACAGATTACAACAGAACTAAATTAACAGCCAAACCAACAGCAGATAGTAAAAATTTATCACTTCATTTATACAACCCCAGTGATCTGTATTCTAAAGCCTTTCAAAACAACACAAAAGGTAAAACGGTTTTGATTGTAGGACACAGTAATACTACTAATGTGTTTGCAAATAAGGTATTAGGAGTAGAAAGGTACGATGAAATTAATGACAATAATAATTCAAATCTTTATATTGTAACCGTCATTGACGGTAAGGCCACCTCTAGTTTATTAAAAATTAATTAAAAGTAATTTTAATATTCTCTAAATTAATTTCAGAGGCCTTTATCAATTCGTTGTTTTCAAAAGCTTTATCTAACCCATATAATTTAATCTTCTCATCTTTTGGTTTAAAATTATTGTAATCCAATAATCGAGTTCCTTCAATTAAATGCTCTTTTTTCACTTCTCTAAAGCGCATTCCTCCACCATTTACATGAAATGTATAGGCTAGATAATCAATTTTAAAATCTTTTTGACCAATCCAATAAATAAAAATATCATCAAAATCTACTCCTCCTCCATCTTCAGTAAATGTAATTTGAACTTTGTAATATTTTTTCCCTTTTATGTTTACACTCTCTAATAACTTCTTTTGAACAGCTTGATCATTTAAACCAAAGGGTAAAACAGAAAAATAATGGACAGAATTCACAGATTCAATATATTTAACGGCCATGGAATCTACAACTGTTGATAAACGAAAATTTATGAATCTTTGAAATCCCTGATTAGACAATTGATCTTCTATTTGAAAATCTTTCATTGTAGAAATTCTTTTTAAAACAAATGCTCCCGAATTTCTTTCTGCAATATATTTCTTATCCCTAAAATTAAAAGAAAGTGTAGAATTATAAAGTTTATAAACACCTGATATTTTGATAGATTTATCAATAATTTGCTGAGCTGTTAGTAAACGTGAATCTTGCTTACATGAGATTATAGAGAATAAAAACAGACAGCACAAGAATCTATATTTTAGGAAGTTCGTTTTTTTACTATTTGTAATTTGATAAGTCATAAAATTAAAAGAATAAAAGCAGACAAAAATGTATCTTTGTAGAGATTGTAAATAAAACCTTAAAAGTAAGGTAAATCTTAATGAAAGTTCAAAAAAAAATTAACATACAAAACAAAAAAGCTCGTTTCGAATTTGAAATTCTAGACAAATATACTGCTGGAATACAATTAACTGGTACAGAGATCAAATCAATTCGTGAGAGTAAAGCTAGAATTACTGAAAGCTTTTGTGAGTTTAATGACCGAGGAGAGTTGTTTATTGTTAACATGTATATTGAAGAATATTCTTTTGGTCATCATTTTAACCACAAAACTACTAGTGAACGAAGATTATTACTCAATAAAAGAGAGTTACGTAGTTTAAAGAAAGATGTGGAGGCTAAAGGAAATACTATTGTCCCTCTTCGATTATTTTTAAATGAAAATGGTTGGGCAAAATTAGAAATAGCCTTAGCTAAAGGAAAAAACACTCACGACAAAAGAGAATCAATTAAAGATCGTGATAGCAAACGTGATTTGGCTAGAATTAAAAAGACTTTTAATGCATGATTACAATAGCTGAAAGAATTATTATTTATTAATCATAGTATGCATTATTTCTATATTATATAAATATACAGGATGTCTCTACTGCAAAATAATTTCATTATTTAACGGTTCTAATCTAATAAAACCTATATCATATTAGGTTTTTATAAACTACACTTTTAAATTTAACTAATGTTAAGAAAAAAATTATCTAAATACAATCTTATTTTAGCTTCAGGTTCACCAAGAAGACAACACTTATTTGAAGAATTAAACATTCCTTTTACCATTGAGGTCAAGGAAATTAATGAACTTTATCCAGAAGATCTAAAAGCAGCAGAAATTACAGATTATCTAGCCGAGCTAAAATCAAAATCCTTTACCAATTTGCAACAAAACGATTTATTAATCACATCAGACACTATTGTTTGGTTTGAAGGGATGGCGATCGGAAAGCCAAAAGATAATGATGATGCATTTCGTATGCTCAAAAGAATGTCTGGAAAGAAACATTGTGTTTATACTTCAATAAGTATCAAAAGCATGTCTTTTAAAAAAGTATTTAATGATAAAACTATTGTAGAATTTGAAGAATTTACAGATGAAGAAATTAACTATTACTTAGATAATTTCAATCCATATGACAAAGCAGGAAGTTATGGAATCCAAGACTGGATAGGACTTATAGGTGTTAAAAGAATCGAAGGTAGCTATTTTAACGTTATGGGATTACCTGTTCATAAATTGTATAAAGAATTGCTTGAAATTGCTTAATAAGACTCAATTAAAAACTTATTTTTACGTTCAAATAACAACACAGAAAAATGAAAAAATATACGTACACAGAAATGAAAGACACGAGGTCTGGTTTTGGTGATGGTTTAACAGAATTAGGAAAAACAAATCCTAATGTAGTTGCGCTATGTGCAGATTTAACAGGATCTTTAAAAATGAATGATTTTGAAAACAATCATCCAGAACGTTTTTTTCAAGTAGGAATTGCTGAAGCAAATATGATGGGTATTGCAGCAGGTTTAACCATAGGAGGTAAAATACCATTTACTGGAACTTTTGCTAATTTTTCTACTGGACGTGTGTATGACCAAATACGTCAATCTATTGCTTATTCTGATAAAAATGTTAAAATTTGCGCCTCTCATGCTGGTCTAACTTTAGGTGAGGATGGTGCAACGCATCAAATCTTAGAAGATATAGGTATGATGAAGATGTTACCAGGTATGACGGTAATTAATACTTGTGACTACAATCAAACAAAAGCAGCTACCATTGCAATTGCAGATTATGAAGGCCCTGTTTATTTACGATTTGGTCGTCCAAAAGTACCCGTATTTATGCCAACAGATCAGCCTTTTGAAATAGGAAAGGCTGTTCTTTTAACTGAAGGTACAGATGTTACTATTGTTGCGACTGGTCACTTAGTTTGGGAATCCTTACAAGCTGCAGAGAAATTAGAAGCTGAAGGAATTAGTGCCGAGGTGATAAATATTCATACAATAAAACCATTAGATGAAGAAGCTATACTAGCATCAGTATTAAAAACTGGCTGTATCGTAACTGCTGAAGAACACAATAAATTTGGTGGTTTAGGAGAAAGTGTAGCTAGATGTTTATCTCAAAACAATCCAACACCCCAAGAGTTTGTTGCAGTAAATGATACTTTTGGTGAATCTGCAACACCTGCACAATTAATGGAAAAATACAACATTAATGATGTAGCTGTCTTTAATAAAGTAAAAAAAGTCTTGAAAAGAAAATAATTTTTCAAAAAAAAAAGCTTTTTAATTAATTAAAAAAAATGAAAAAAATACTAGCAATTTGCATTTTATTATTTGGAACAATCCAACACTTAGAAGCACAACTTCATTTCGGTTTAAAAGCAGGTATAAACTATAATTCTGACACATTTAGTGATGTATCAAGTGACGTTTTAGATGGTGCTAAGTCTAGGACTGGACTACATACAGGAGTTTGGTTTAGAGCAAAATTACCCATTATAGGTTTTTATTTAAGACCAGAATTAATTTATACTGAACTAAAAAATAATATTTCTTACAGAAGAAATGAACAAGATTTATATAATTCTACAAATTTTAAAATTAGAAAAATTGATGTTCCTGTTTTAATTGGAAAGAAAATTTTAGGAATAGGTACTATTTTTGCTGGACCTTCTTTTCAATATATCCTATCATCAAATTTTGATTTTAATGATTTAAGAGAAGTATCTACTGAGAATTTCTCACTAGGAATTCAACTCGGAGCTGGAATAGAATTGGGTCGTTTAGGATTTGATATAAGATTGGAAAGAGGGTTTTCTAAGATTGAGTCTACTTTTACAGACAATACAATTGATTCTAATTTCAATTTTGACACCAGAGTTAGTCAAATAATATTTGGAGTTTCATACAAATTAAATAAAATCAAAAAAAAATAAACCACAAAAAAAAGTTCTTGATTTTCAAGAGCTTTTTTTGTGGTTATTCTTAAGTTTTTTAATTACTGGTAACATCTGGATTTAAATAATCAGGTAATGTTGGATTATTTGGGTCATTAAAGTCATTTGTTGGATCTCCATCATCTCCTCCTTCGTCTTTTGTTAAAACACCATCATTATCATCATCAACATCAAAATAATTAGGGATTGTATCACCATCAGTGTCATCGTTTCTAGGATCTCCGTCTCCATCAGGATCTTCAAGTATTGAAGGAACAGCATCATTATCGTGATCAGTATTTTCAGCTAAATCATATAATTCAATATAAAACATCAAGTTTGCGTTTCCTGGAATTCCTAGAGCTCCGTTTGTGCTATAACCTAATCCTGAAGGGATAAATAAAACTCCTTTTCCACCGTCTTCATATGTTATTGGACCATTAAATGGATCTCCGTTTGGTTCGGTTTTTAATTTCCCCCCTTTAAAGTTTCCAAAACCATGAGCCCATCCTCTTATTACACCATTTAAAGTCAACCAAATTGGATTTACAAAACTTTCATCAAAGTCAACCAAATTATCAGTATCACTTAAGTATTGACCTTTATATTTAACCAAAATAGAATCCATAACAGTTGGAAAACTTTTTATTGGATCCGGAGTACCCTCTCTTTTCACAAAAGAATACAATTTATAATCTACTTCTCGATCGCTTATGTCTTGTGTCAATAATCTAGAATCATTTATTAATGCTAAAGCACCAGAAACTAAAGGCTGTACAGAATCTATTGCATCGTTATAATAATGAGTTTCAAAAAAATCAACAAGAGAATCATTGTCAATCAATGATTGCGCAGCATAATCAAAATCATCTACAAAACCATTTCGGTTATCTGTATCACAAGCATATCCTATAAATAGGACTGACAAACATAAAATTATAATCTTTCTATCAAACATTTACACTATTTTAGTGGTGCAATTTACCATTTTTATACCTTTGTAAAAAGTGATTAAGCCTTTTTTAACTTTTTTATGAGAATTGACAAATATTTATGGTGTATCCGTACATTTAAAACTAGAAGTATAGCAACTGAATCCTGTAAAAAGGGGCATGTTAAGATTAATGAAGTGAATTGTAAACCTTCTAAAGATATATATGCTGGTGAAATCATTTCTGTTCGTAAGAATCAAATAAATATTAAAATAGAGGTAATAGCTATTCCTGAAGGTAGAATTGGAGCAAAATTAGTCCATCAATTCTGCAATGA
Organism: uncultured Flavobacterium sp.; assembly: GCA_964485155.1. Taxonomy (GTDB): domain Bacteria; phylum Bacteroidota; class Bacteroidia; order Flavobacteriales; family Flavobacteriaceae; genus Polaribacter. The sequence goes on along the minus strand of CAZAIL010000103.1, from coordinate 2,119 downwards.
TATAACACCAAAGGAAGAATTTAATAAATTAGGTTTATTAAAGTACTCTAAAGATTATTATAGAAAAAAAGGAACTGGAAGACCAACAAAAAAAGATAGAAGAGATATTGATGATTATCAAGATTCTCCATTAGAAATATAAAATTAATGAAAGCAACTACCATAATATTAGATCACAATCAGATTCATCAGAAAATAAAAAGAATAGCTTATCAAATTTATGAGGCCAATAGCTTTGAAGATGAAATAATTATTGCTGGAATTCAAGGTAATGGAGTCTATTTTGCACAACAATTAGCGAAATCATTGCAACAAATATCTTCATTAAAAGTTATTTTATGTGAAGTTTTTATTGATAAGAAAAAACCTTTAGGACCTATTAGTACTAATATTGATATTAAAGAGTACATAAACAAACCGATTGTTTTAGTAGACGATGTTTTGAATTCTGGCACTACTTTAATGTATGGTGTTAAGTATTTTCTAGAGGTACCTCTAAAACGATTTAAAACTGCAGTATTAGTAAATAGAAATCATAAAAAATATCCTATAAAGGCTGACTTTAAAGGAATTTCTTTATCAACTTCAATTAAGGAACATGTAGAAGTCGTATTTGATAAAAAAAACTCAAAAGCTTATTTAATGTAATAATATTCTTATTTCGGTTACTATAGCATCTACACTTTTTGAATTTACAGAAATACGATGCAACGCTTGTTCGTAAAAAACGCTTCTTTCAAATAAATGTTTTGCAATATACTCAGTTAATTCTTGACCAGATAAAGACGATAATAGAGGCCTTTTAGAATTGTTTTCTGATAGTCTTTTATGAAGTGTATGAATTGAAGTTTGCAAATAAAAAGAAAAAAGATTTTCTTCGTTCGTAATAAAATCTATATTTCCCGAATAACAAGGAGTTCCTCCACCAAGAGATAAAACATACGAATCATTTTCATTTATAAATTGTTTCAGATACTCATGCTCTTTTTTTCTAAAGTAAATTTCCCCTTTTTCATTAAAAATTTCAGAAATAGTTTTGTTTTCTTTTTTTTCTATATGGTTATCTAAGTCAGTAAACGTAAGATATAATTTCTTTGCTAAATGATGACCTATAGTAGATTTACCACTACCCATATATCCTAACAGAATAATTTTCATAAAAATAACTTGTTTAGCAAATATCGTTAAAAAAATAAATTAAAAAAAGCACTTTTTTGTACGAATGCGTTTATATTTGCAAATCTTAAAAAAATTAAGACCTGGTAGCTCAGTTGGTAGAGCATCTCCCTTTTAAGGAGAGGGTCCTGGGTTCGAGCCCCAGCCCGGTCACAAATTATTTGCTTTTTTAATTAAATTAAGCGCACGTGGCGGAATTGGTAGACGCGCCAGCTTGAGGGGCTGGTATCCGAATAGGATGTGGAAGTTCGAATCTTCTCGTGCGCACACAATAATGGTTTTTTTCACATAAAATTAACCATTTTGTCTGCTATTTAATTCTTACTTTTGTTAGATGCAGAAAAAAAAATATCTTTTATTACTAGTCCTTTTTTTATCCTTAAGTGTTTATTCTCAAAACGACAGTTTAGCTTCAAAAATCTTAAAAGGTCAAGTAATTGATTCTGAAACTAAAAAATCACTAAGTGCCTCTCATATTATAAATCTTAATTCAGTTACTGGTACTATAACCAATGATAAAGGGTTTTTTGAAATTACTGCAAAAGCTAATGATACTGTAATGGTTTCTTATTTAGGGCATTCTTCCATAAAAATTAAAGTAACAAATGATTTACTGAAAGGAAATGAATTGCTAATTGCATTGTACGAAAAATCAGAAGAAGTAAAAGAAATTATTATTAGATCTAGTAAACTAATCGGTGTATTAGAAGTTGATATTAAACAAGTTCCAAAAGATAAATTCACTAGAATAAAAATTAATGGGTTAAGACAAACTTATGAGATTTCTAGACCAAGAACTGGTGACTTCTCCTCCCCTCTAGCTGCTTTATTCCAGCCAGTAGATTTTTTATATAAGCTTTTTGGAAAAAAACCTAAACAGCTAAAGAAACTCCAAAAAATAAAAAAAGAAGACAACTTGCGTAAAATTATGGCAGGTAAGTTT
>CAZAIL010000102.1:0-7648 GCA_964485155.1 uncultured Flavobacterium sp. | reverse complement strand
TCTGCATTGTCATTTATAGTTTTAATGCCATTATTTCAAGTCATATTTAAGACAGACGAAAAAATAGTGTATAAGGAACCTGTTTTTAAAGGCTTCACAAGTGGTATGGAATATTTAAATGATTATTTCAACTACTACGTTTCAACCTTGGTAGGTGAAAATCAAGAAAAAACATTACTCTTTGTTGTTCTTTTAATTATTGTGATTTTTCTATTAAAAAACCTATTTAGCTATTTAGCTTTTTACTACATCACATTTCTTAAAAATGGTGTTTTAAAAGACATTCGTAACGATTTATATCACAAGACTATTTCTTTACCAATCTCCTATTTTTCTGAAAAAAAGAAAGGAGATATTATGGCCAGAATTGGGCCAGATGTTATTGAAGTTCATTATTCATTTCTATCAATTTTAGAACTGATTTTTAGAGATCCAATAATGATTTTGATCACAATTATTTCTATGTTATCTGCAAGTGTAAAACTAACATTTTTTATTTTTGTTTTTGTTCCTGTAGCTGGTTTCATTATTAATATTATTGGTAAAAATTTAAAAAAGACATCAGACAAAGTACAAAGAGAGCAGGGGACATTCTTATCTTTATTAGAAGAAACTTTATCTGGCTTACGAGTGATTAAAGGGTTTAATGCTGAAAAAGTTTTACAAAAAAAATTCGAAAAATCAACCTCTAAGTTTGAACAATTTTCTAACAAATTAATGATAAGAACACAACTAGCTGGACCGGTTAGTGAAATTTTAGGAATTATGGTTTTCTGTGTTTTAATATGGTACGGTGGTAATTTAGTTTTGATAGAAAAAACGATTCCTCCAGCTGTTTTTATTCCATTTCTTGGTCTTGCATACAACATCATTACTCCTGCAAAATCTATTTCAAAAGCAAGTTTTACCATTAAAAAAGGGAATGCTGCTGCAGAAAGAATATTAGATATCTTAGAAACTGAAGATCCCTTACAAGACAGCCCAAATGCTATTGATAAAACCGATTTTAATTCAGAAATTGAATTTAAAAATGTGTCTTTCAAATACCAAGAAGAGTATGTGTTGAAAGATTTTTCTCTGAAAGTTCCTAAAGGAACATCGGTAGCCTTGGTAGGACAGTCTGGAAGTGGAAAATCTACTTTAGCTAATTTAGTGACTCGTTTTTACGATGTAAATAATGGGAGTATTACTGTAGACGAAAATAATGTAAAAAATATTTCTAAAAAATCATTGCTCGGTTTAATGGGTATTGTGACTCAAGATTCTATTTTATTTAACGATTCTGTTTCAGAAAATATTAAATTAGGAAAACAGGATGCTACAGCAGAAGAAATTAAAAATGCTTCTGAGATAGCCAATGCACATGAATTTGTAAAAGAACTTCCAGAACAGTATGAAACCAATATTGGTGATGGTGGAAATAAATTATCTGGTGGACAAAAACAACGTCTATCTATAGCCAGAGCAGTATTAAAAAATCCACCAATTATGATTTTAGACGAAGCAACCTCTGCACTAGATACAGAGTCTGAACAATTGGTTCAAATTGCCCTTGAAAAAATGATGAAAAACAGAACATCATTGGTCATAGCTCACAGATTGTCTACCATACAAAATGCCGATAATATTGTAGTGTTGCGTAAAGGTTCAATTGTTGAACAGGGAAAACATGATGAATTATTAGCTAAAAAAGGTGAATACTTTAAGCTGGTAACCATGCAAACTTTGCAATAATGCTTCTAGAAAAAATCATATTTACACTTTTCTTCAAATGGAAATATTTGATTGCGATATTGCATGCTAAATTTCTCAAAAAAAATAATAACAGCGCTTTCAAATCAATTACCTATGTTGCAAGAGAAGCTGACAAAGATTGGATATTTGGTGCAAAAGTAAGACGGCTTGCAAAATTTTCTGGTCTCAATGCTACTCCTTATTTTCATAATCGCTTACGAGATTTGCCAGATAGCGATGGTTATTTTTTTGTGTTCCATCAGTACTTCTATAGGGCTATGCGTCACAATCCAAAAATTCTGAACAAAAAAAATATTGTAATGTTCACCCACCCTAACTGGACCTTTTCTTTTTCGGAAAGTCATGTTATTTGGTGTTTAAATAAAGCAGATAAAGTTATTTGCTTAAATTCTAAGGTTCAACAAGAACTAATTGCTGCAGGCTTAGATGCAGATAAAACTTCATTAATTCATATTGCTTCTGATCCAAATTTCTTTTATCCGCATGAACGAAAAAAGGGTTCAGTTGGTTTTTGTAGTGCATTTGGAGAACGAAAAAACCCTGAAATGGTGTATCAGTTGGTAAAAAACATGCCCGAAAGATCCTTTTATCTCTTAGGTAGGTATTGGGAAAATTTTGCGAAGTATGATGAAATGAAAAACATGCCAAACCTTACCTACTATAGCAATGAAGACTACAGTAAATACCCTGAAGTGTATAACAAAATAGATGTATTTGTTTCTCCTTCTACATTAGAAGGTGGCCCTGTTCCTGTATTAGAAGCAATGCTCTCTAATTGTTTCCCAATTACCACCAAGACCGGATTTTGTCCAGATGTGATTTCAGACGGAGACAATGGGTTTTTATTTGATATTGATGCAACGTATATAGAAGTAATGAAACTAATTAAGCTAGCCGATTCAAAAACAGTAGATGTGAGGCAAACTGCATTAAAACATTCTTGGAAAAACTGTTCTCAAAAAATTGATGATTTATTTCTTGGGTAGCTTAGTCAATTTTTAAGCCTAGCTCCTCCCCTTTTTGAAGCATAAAATCAAAAGATGCTTGATGATTGTTAGGGATTTCACCTTCTAAAATAGCTTCTTTAATAGCTTCTTTTAACTGACCAATTTCACGGCAAGGCTTTAGATTAAAAGTTTTCATAATCTCCTCTCCACTAATAGGTGGTTGAAAATTTCGCACATGATCTCGTTCTTCTACTTCTTTTATTTTTTCCCGAACATCTTGGAAATTCTTATGATAGCGTTCAAATTTTTTCGGATTCTTTGTGGTAATATCAGCCTCACACAATGTCATCAAAGCATCAATGTCATCACCAGCGTCAAACACCAATCTTCTTACTGCAGAATCTGTTACTTCAGTAGCTAAAACAATAGGCCTAGAACTTAACATCACCAATTTCTGCACAAACTTCATCTTTGTATTTAATGGCATTTTTAAGCGTTTGAATAACGTATATACCATTTTAGATCCCACAAATTCATGCGCATGAAAAGTCCAACCTACTTTTTTATTAAATCGTTTTGTGGGTGCTTTCCCAATATCATGCAACAAAGCTGCCCATCTTAACCAAGTATCTTCGGTAGTTCTTGAGATATTATCAAGAACTTCTAATGTATGATAGAAATTATCTTTATGTTTTTGACCTTCAACTTCTTCAACACCTTTTAAAGCAATTAATTCTGGCAGAATAATTTCCAATAAATTAGTTTTTTCTAATAATAAAAAACCAATTGAAGGCTTCGTAGCATCAATTATTTTATTCAATTCTACAACAATACGTTCTTTAGTGATAATGGATAAACGTGATGCATTTTCTGCAATAGCTTTTAAGGAATGTTCTTCAATTTCAAAATTCAACTGAGTAGCAAATCTAATTGCGCGCATCATTCGTAATGGATCATCAGAATAAGTGATGTCTGGATTTAAAGGAGTTTTAATGATTCCTTTTTCTAAATCTAACATTCCATCAAATGGATCTAATAAACTTCCGTAATCGTCTTTATGCAAGCTTATTGCCAATGCATTGATTGTAAAATCTCTTCTGTTTTGATCGTCTTCTAGGGTTCCTTCTGTAACTTCTGGATTTCTACTGTGTTCTGCATAAGATTCTTTTCTAGCACCAACAAACTCTAGCTCTATGTCTTTGTATCGCAGCATTGCTGTTCCGTATGTTTTAAAGACCTGAACTTTTGGTTTATTTGGCAGCAAAGAGGCTACTTTTTTTGCCAGAGAAATACCATTTCCAATAGTCACAACATCTATGTCTTTAGCAGTTCCTCTTTGTAAAATAAAATCACGTACAAACCCACCAATAACATAACTTTTCACCTCTAAAATTTCGGATGCTTTTGCTATGATTGAAAAAATATCTTCTGATATGGCTTCTTTGTAGTTTTGGTTTTGCATGAATTAAGCTCTTATTACTTCTATGTCTTCTCCAATTAGTTTTAAAATTATTGAAGATTTGTCTGTAATTTTATCTCGCTCCAAATTTACTATATAATCTACGCCCTCCAAAATTGGTTGACTTATTTCTGAAAATGATTTTGGAGTAGGTTCTCCACTAACATTTGCTGACGTTGAAACGATTGGTTTTCCAAATAAATTTATTAAATCCAAACAATAGTCATGTGATGGGATTCTAATGGCAATAGTATGATCTGAAGCAATGGTATTAGATGCCAATCCTTTGGGGTTTTGATAAATAACAGTTGTAGGATTCTCCGATATTTTAATGATTTTAAGGGCTTTTTCTGGAATCTCTTGAATGTATGCCTTTAGCATTTCTATTGAACTTACTAAAATTACCAAGCTTTTACTTTCTACCCTATTTTTTAGCTCAAAAATTTTAGCAACTGCTTCAACACAGGTAGCATCGCAACCAAGACCCCATACGGTATCTGTTGGATACAAAAGGATTTGCTTGTTTTGCAAGACTTTTAATGCATCATGTAGTGCGGTATTGAACATCAGTTTTTTCCGAATAGTTTAGTTATTTTATAGCTGCGAAACCATGAAATTACTCTTTTTTCTGGTACGCCGTTCTTTTCGATATAAGCCTCTACAGCATCAACCATTCGTATTGCAGAATTTCCATCTGTGTATGGATGGTATTCTTTTAAAATATTTGCGCGTTTTTCTTTAAAAGGATCTTCTGTTAAATTTACTGCTACTTTATGAACCAAACCATTATAGGATAATGAATTATCCCAATTTGCAACATCAGCATTATTTTTAAAAGTAAGTACTGGCTTGTCTAATAGTAAAAATTCATAAACAACAGAAGAAGTATCACTAATCATAAGATCTGCTATCAATAAATATTTGATAATATTTCGTTCTTCTACAAATAGTACATTCTCAAATTTATCAGCTACCTTTTTATATAAATCAATTAAATTATTAGCCATTAAATCATGAAATTTAATCATAATAAGATATTCTTCATGAGCTGCCAGCTCTTCTATTTGAAATAATAAATGAGGAGCGCTTGATAATGATGGTGAAAATGTAGGTGCAAAAAGAATAATTTTTTCTGTGTTAGAGCTATTTAATAAGACTTGTTTGTCTTCATCATATTTATGAAGTTCTTTTCCATAGATATCTAGTTTTGGCCAACCAGTTTCTACAACACTAAAGTTTTTATGCTTTAGAGCGGCTTTAGAGAACCATTTTGTAAAATAAGGCCCTTGAGTTAAATACAAATCAAAATAACTACGAATTCTAAAGTGTCCCTTTTTTTCTCCAGCTAAACCATGAAAAACCTGAGTTTTAACTCCTCTTAGGTAAGAGGGTACTTCATTCCCCGGAACAAAAATAGCATCGCTTTTAAAGTTGATTACGTCTTTAATCCTAGTAGTAAAATTTTCCTCTTTGAAAGGAAATTTTTTTATAATTGCTGCTCTAACAAACCAAATATATTCATAGTTATTTTCTTTTAAAACCTCCATGATAGGTTGAAGAATTCCAAAAGAATATGGATTCATACAAAATAGAACTGTCTTCATAAACGATTATACTATTTCATTGGCATTCAATAAATCTTCTTTAAAGTCTACCTCAATACAATTATATGCTGAAATATCTATGACCTTTAATTTTAAATGATCTCTAGAAATTGCCATTTCAAGACCCTTTTCAAAATAATCATTATCATCACATTTTTCAAGTTGATTGATAAAAACATCCAAATCTTTGGATGAAATAAAGTTGATTCCAACTGCCTCCCCCAATCCATTTTTCACTTCTTTGGACAGGTTTAAAACATATCCATCTTTAAGTGTATACTTTACTTCCTCATCCGCTACACTTTGTGTGTTAACTGAAATAAATGATTGGTTATTATTAATATCTTCTAATAATAGTGATAATAATTGCTCATCAAAAACAACATCTCCATTAAACCATAAAATAGAATTTCCACGATGTTTTTTTAATGCACTCAATAAACTTTTTGAAGTATTTGTTCTATCAAAAAATGGATTATAAACATAATTAACTTCTGGAAATTGTTCCATAATTAAATTTTTTTTAAACCCTACAACTGTTGTAATATCATTCACATCAAAATAAGCTGTGATGTTATCAATTTGTCGTTGCATTATACTTTTCCCATCCTTTAGAAGAGTTAATGGCTTTGGGAAAGGATTTCCTAAACGAGAACCTATACCAGCAGCTAATATTATAATTTTCATATTTTATGATTCCTTTTATTATTTAAGTACCAAAGATTCATATACCTATCAAGTACTCTGTATGCTCTTATTTTTGAAATCAAAAATCCTGAATACCCATCCAAAAACCCCAATCTTATAACATAATGAATTATAAAAGTAATTGCTGGTTTTACAAATAAATGATATAAGGTTACTTTTTGACACTTTTCATGTAATTCTTGAGCTTGTATTTTAGCATAAAGTTTCTGTTTAGACATATAATGATCAAAATCTCTGTATGAAAAGTGATCTAATTTATGTTTAAAAAAACCAAGTGGACCATTAGCCTTAATTGTTTCATGGACTTTAACTCCATTATATTTGCATTTACTTTTACGGAATAAACGAATTACTTTGTCTCTCTGACAACCAGTATACTTGATATGTTTATCACCTAAGTAAAAATTTCTATTAACGTAAAATCCAACAAATTTTGTAGTTTTTTCATCAATATTTAAAATTTCATTTCTTAAATCTGGAGTAACTCTTTCATCTGCATCTAAAATATAAATCCAATCATTTTTGGCTAAATCAATCGCAAAATTCTTTTGTGAGGAGAAATCATCAAAAATACGTTGAACAATTTTCACATGATGATTTTTTGCTAATTTAACAGTTTGATCTGTACTAAAAGAATCAATCACAATTATTTCGTCTGCAAAGTCTACAGATTTGATAGAAGCTTCGATATGAATTTCTTCATTAAGAGTTGGTATGATTGCAGTAATTTTCATTTTTCCTATACAGCCACATTATACTCACGTAGCGCCTCGTTTAAAGAGGTTTTTTTGTTGGTACTTTCTTTTCTTTTTCCAATAATAAGTGCACAAGGCACTTGGTAGTCTCCTGCTGGAAATTTTTTCGTGTAACTTCCAGGAATAACTACACTTCTTTCTGGAACTTTACCTTTCATCTCTATGGGTGTTTCACCTGTAACATCAATAATTTTTGTACTCATTGTTAGCACTACGTTTGCACCCAAAACAGCTTCTTTCCCAATTCTTACTCCTTCAACTACAATACAACGAGAACCGATAAAAGCTCCGTCTTCAATAATTACTGGTGCAGCTTGTAAAGGTTCTAAAACACCACCTATTCCAACACCGCCAGACAAATGAACATTTTTACCTATCTGAGCACAACTTCCTACTGTTGCCCAAGGATCTACCATTGTG
>CAZAIL010000101.1:0-7686 GCA_964485155.1 uncultured Flavobacterium sp. | reverse complement strand
GCTGCTCATGAAGCTGCAATTACTGGAGATACTGTTGGGGATCCATTTAAAGACACTTCTGGACCGTCAATGAACATCCTTATTAAACTAACCTGTTTAATTGGGTTGGTTATTGCTCCTATCCTAGGAGAGCATAGCGCAGAGGCGAACCTTCATAAACAAACTACAGAAGTTACAGCTAACATAACAGCAAACGAAGATTCTAATATAGAAAGAAAAGTGGATGTTAACATAGCTAAAAATGAGAATGGAACTATCAAATCAGTTGTTTCATATTCAGTAACCGAAAATGGAATAACCATCAAAAAAGAAAAAGTTTTTGAAGGAACTGAAGAGGAAGTGGAAACTGCTACAGATGCATTTTTAAATGAAAATGTTGATATTGACAGTCCGAATACTCCAGAAACACCTGACACGTCTCTATAAATTCACAAAAATATATTTTATAAAAAAACACCTCTGTCGAGGTGTTTTTTATTTTTAAATTAACTTTCATGCATAACAATAAAACTACAACTACTAACATATGTTAATAATACTTATAGTTAGCAATCCTCATAAATATATTATGAGCTATTATTTGGTAAATTAGAGGCACTAAAAAATCATCTAATAACATGTTACATGAAAAAAATAATGACTAGCTTTTTACTACTTATTGCAGTGCCAGTTATAATGACCTATTTACTCATAGGTATTGTATTCTACTTTCATCAAGAAAAATTATTTTTTAAACCCATTAAGTTGGCTAAAAATTACACATTTAAATTTAACCAAGATTTTGAAGAGATAAAGAGCACCACTAAAGATGGTACAATTTTAAACAGCCTTCTTTTTAAAGTTGATAATTCTAAGGGGGTTATTTTTTACTTACATGGTAATGGTAACTCACTAGAGAAATTTGGTAAACTAGCCCCAATCTACACAAATCTTGGATACGATATTTTTATGACCGATTACAGAGGTTATGGAAAAAGTGAAGGAGCACTGAGTGATGAAAATCAACTTTTTGAAGACAATCAATTTTTATACAACGAATTAAAGAAATCATATAAAGAAGAAGATATCATTATTATTGGCTATTCTTTAGGGTCTTCATTGGCTGCTAAATTAGCTTCAGAAAACACCCCAAAACTACTAGTTCTTAAGGCTCCATTTTATAACTTTAAAGATGTAGCAAACCATACTAACAGACTCACGAGACTTTATCCTTTTAATTATTTGAGTAAGTATCATTTTAAAACCAATGAGTTTATTCAACACTGTAAAATGCCGCTTCTAATTTTTCACGGTACTGAAGATGAGGTTGTTTACTATGGTTCTTCTTTAAAGCTGCAAGAATATTTTAAACCTACAGATAGATTGTTTAGTATTGAAGGAGAAAAGCATCGTCCAATTATAGACAACCCACTTTATATAAAAGAACTAGAACGTTTTTTACTCAATAATGAATTGTAGAATCTGAAGTGATCAAACTAATTATAGTCGATAAACACAATTATCTTATCTAATAAATTCACTTCTTTCTATTGAAGTTTATGATTACGAGAGTACTCAAGAAATTTCAAAACAACAAATTTTACTAAATAAAAATACCTTTAGTTTTCTGCAAGAAGGAACTAAGGAAGTTTTTTTTGACAATTCTTCTTACGCAATTAATAACAGTTAATTTCTATTGATGAAGTCTAGTTATCTAGTGACAAGAAGAAATTAGAGTTGCAACAACAATATTACAGTAAGAGTATTTTTTTTATGTTGTTATTACTATCAGCCAATTTAAAAAAGTAGAAGTGAAATTATAGTTAGAATACATAAAAAATAATCTATTTAATGGGCTTTAAAACTGTAGAAAACGGGATGAATTTTATTTCCATTTTAATGGATTTCATAGGGTAATAGCAAAATGAAAAAATTCTAAAATTGCTATTTTTTATGATAAGAAGACTAGGGGTAGAAAGATATATTAAGATAACTCGTAACATATCTTTAACAAATACTAGGGGGTAGAATTTGTTGTTTTTTTGTTATATTATTATACAATAATATTAAACAATATTATAACTTTAAAACATATCAAAACTTCACAATCTTACCATTTTACAACAGACTAACTACTTATTAATAGCATATTTGTGTCAATATTTTTAAAACTACCTATATTTTTTATTAATTTTACTTTAATGCAAAAGATAAAACCGATCAACTTAATACCAGATACTAAGGTCTCTGAACTAATAGAGCAAAGACGCGGTTTTAGTCTAAATACTTGCGAACTCAATATTTATGAAACTAGAAAAGCGGTAGACAATTTCCCACTTATTTTTGATGGTTTTACCATTACTTCTATGCTTAGAGGAACAAAAAAAGTGCGTTTTAAAGACTTGATTTCTAGAGAATATGTGCCTGGAAATACCATTATTGCCCCTGCTAAAAAAGAATTAAAAATAGATTTTGTTGAATCTTCTTTTAAAAATCCTACACAATGTACCGCACTTACCTTAGACGATACTTTGGTAAAAACACAACTAAACGAGTTTAATGAAGTCCTATACAAAGGTCCTTTAAGTAAAAATATAGATTTATCAGATAGTGCTGTATTTCTTTACAATAACGAAGAACTAGTGAGTATTCAGCAAAAAATCACAGCCATTGCTGCTTCTAATGACCCTTTTAAGGAAATACACGTAAAAATACTTTTAAAAGAATTGGTGCTATGTGTGTTAAAAATGAAACATCTTAAGATTCTAAACGCAGATGCTCAAGAAAACACCAACACCACTCCTTTTGCTGCCATCATTAATTTTATTCATCAAAACATCTACAATAATATAAGTATAGAAGATTTATTAAAAATCTCTTGTATGAGTAAATCTACTTTTTATAGAGCTTTTGTAAATCAATTAGGTATATCACCTTACCAGCTAATTATTAACGAACGACTTAAAATAGCAAAAAAATTGTTAATAAACGATAGATTATCTGTCAAAGAAACTGCCTATGCTTCCGGTTTTTCTAGTCCCAACTATTTTATCAGATTGTTTAAAAAACACGAGGGAATTACACCAAAAGAATTTGTAAATACCAAGTTAAATAAATTCTTGTAGTTACTATAAGAGCAGCTACTCTTCCAATACAAATTGTACCTTGTCTCCTGCTATCTTTTGACTGATCATAGATACTGCAATTTCAGACAATTGTAAAATTCTAGGATAGCCACCTGTTACTTGGCAATCTTGCATCAAGACGATACATTTCCCAGACGGAGTTAATTGGACCGTACCTGGCAATACTGCAGAAGTAAGAATAGAAGACAACTTGTTTTTTAGAGGTTCTTGAAACCGATACCCTACTCTATTATTATCTTCAGAAATAGTAAAAGGATTTACCAATTGTTCTTGCTGTACTTTGTTGAGTTTCGCATACTCTGGTCCTTTAAAACAGGGCAAATACCTTGTTGTAAAATGAGTTTTAGAAACTCGAACTTTAGAAAAACCATTTATTACCTCTTCTTCTTGTATGGGAAGAATGGGTAAAAGAGCACCTTTTGTGAGTGTTTGTGATGTGATTCCAGGAGAAAAACTTCTGCTACCCAACACTATTTGAGATTGTACACCTCTCTGCACTGCTAGATAGGTTCTTGAGCCATAACTCCTTTTACCAAAAGACAAGACGTCATCTGGGGCTACATAATACACCTGATGCACCTGTATAGCTTGCCCGTTTAATTTTGGTGAGAAATTAGCCCCAGTTATACAAATATAAGTAGCTGTTTTAAATTTAAATCTTCCTTGCCCAAAAGTAATTTCTATAAGAGCATCGTTCTCGTTATTTTTTAAAAGAATATTTGCCAAGGTTGCTGCATGTGAATCTAAATAACCCGCTTGCGGAATGCCTTGTTTTGCGACACCAAAACGCCCCTTATCTTGCACAGAAGAATACATTCCGGGATGTAATACTTCTATCATAACAAACTACTTTTAAGTGTGTAGGTTCCGTTAGCAACTTCTTTTACTACCACATAAAAAGCAGCCAGTGTTATGGGTATAAACTGTATGCGATCTCCTGGCTTGGCAAAGATTGGCACTGTATTGTTGGTATTAAAAAAATTAACTGGAGATTTTCCGATAATATTCCAACCGCCAGAACTATTTTGAGGATATACGCCTGTTTGAGCTCCTCCAATACCAACAGATCCCTTGGCTACTCTAATTCTTGGAGTAGCTATTCTTGGCGTGTGTAAGGTAGCATGAAGCCCGCCCAAATAGAGAAAACCTGGTAAAAAGCCAATAAAGTAAATGAGGTAACTTACCCCTGTATGTAGGGCAATAATATCTTCTACAGTACAGTGCTTTTTAGCCGCCATTTCTTCTAAATCTAGCCCAAAAGATGGGTGGTAACAAACAGGAATTTGCCATAGTTGCTGTACTTCTTTTTTTTGTGAGCTTTGGTTGGTATAAAGCTCTTGAAGCTCTCTTGTAGTACTGGTGTAATCTAACAAGGGTGCTGCATATTTTATAAGCAAAGAATGGTAGGCAACAACCGTATCTAAAACAACGCTTTTTTTTATAATTTTCTTCTCAAAAGCAACAATATTTTCAATAATCTCCTCTGCTATCTTAGCAGGCCATTCTATTAAAATAGCTGAGTTACCAAAAGGTTTGTATGTGAGATGAAATGCGCTCAATGGTCGTTTTATTTTTTAATTCTGTTGTATTTATGAAGTGTTTTTACCAGTACATCGTGTGGTATTGCATAGGAGGTATTTCCATTAATTCCTTCCATAGTTTCTGCGGCTATCATAGCATTAATAATTGCTTCTTCTACTACCTGCACTGTAGCTTCAAAAACAGGCATCAGCAAATCATTTGGCATAGAAGTTATAGACGCTATATGATCTCTATTAAAAGCACCTTCATTAGCCGTAGAAAAGGCTAAGAAAATGTCTCCAGAACCGTTACTTCCTCGTCCGCCCACAATACCAATTCCAAGAGGAATTCTTTGTGCTATTCTTTTTAATTGATGTGGTAATAGGGGCACATCTGTTGCTAAAATAACAATAATAGACCCATCTCCTTCTTGGCGTCTAGATTTAGGAGGGCCATTAAACACGCTATTTAAAGTGTCTTTTAACTCAACACCTACAGGAACTCCTGCAATAGATAAGTTTCTTTTGGCACCAAAATTAGATTGAACAAGTGCACCAACGGTATAGCTGCTATCCTTAATTTTTAAAACCCTAGAAGAAGTTCCTGTACCTCCTTTAAAACCTAAACACATCATACCGGTTCCTCCTCCAATATTTCCTTCGGAAATTTGTCCGCCCGATGAATTTTCTATGGCCTCTAAAACATGTTTTTCTTTTACATGAAATCCGTAAATATCATTCAAAAAACCATCATAGGTTTCAGCTACAACGGGATAGGTATACCACCAATCTTCTCCGCTATACCAATCTGTATCAACATACCATTTTAAAACAGCATCTCTAACTACGCCAACACTATTGGTATTTGTAATCATAATGGGGGTTTCTAAAAAACCAGATTCTGTAACCCAAGTGGTACCTGTCATTTCTCCATTACCGTTAAGGCTATACCAATTGGCATACACTGGACTAAACTTTTTTGCTTTCCCTCTTGGAAAAATGGCAGTAACTCCAGTTCTTATGGGGCCATTACCCACTGTATTTTCTCCCTTTCCATCAATTATAGTACTATACCCTACCTCTACTCCTTGTACATCTGTAATGGCGTTAAATACTCCTGGGGTTCCAACAAACGGAATCCCTAAATCTCTAGCTCTTGGTTTTTGACTGTAAGCTTGATAAAGACTAAACAATCCTATAAAAATAATAGCTGTTTTTTTCATCATATCTGTGTCTATTTTATTTAATTTAAATATACTTTTAAAACTTATTTCGTCTTTCTACATCACTTAAAAATGGTAAAAATTTATCTCTATTACAAGCTAGATAATTGCTAGCTTCTGATGTAAATATTCTAAAATTTTAATACAGTTTTTAGTATCTCCATGCACACAAAAAGTTTGTGCTTTGATCTGTTTTTCGTGACATTGAACGGTGGTCACCAACTGTTCTTCTGCTATTTGCTGAACCTGCTTTAGCACCTTGTGTTCGTCTGTAATAAGCGCATTAGGCAATGCTCTAGATACCAAACTTAAATCATCATTATAGGCCCTATCTGCAAAGGCTTCATAAACAATCTCAATACCGTTTTGAAGAGACACTTCTTCTATCATTGAGTGATAAGGAACATAGACTTTCACCCCATCAAAGACATGTTGAATGGCAGTGATCACCACAACTGCTTTTTCACGATCTACAGCAATTAAATTATACAAAGCTCCATGTGGTTTTACATGATGGACAACTGCGTTTTGTAAAGCGGCTCTTTCTTTAAAAAGAATGAGCTGTTCTTCTAGACTTTTTTGGAGAGCGGTGTTAGAAATATCTAACACTTTTCTTCCAAAATTTTCTCTGTCTGGAAATGATGGATGCGCTCCTATGGTTACCTTATGTTTAATGGCTAGTTGAAGAACCTTGTCTATACTCTCTATGGAACCAGCATGTGCTCCGCAAGAAATATTGCAAGAAGAAATAAGCGGCATTATTAAATGCTCATTCTCTAAACCCTCACCTACATCACAATTAAGATCTATCATTAAAATATATTAAAACCAAAAACCTTATCTAGACCTCGTAAGCCCAATAAAATAGTGGTTATTAAAATAATAATACCCAAACTATTTTGAAATTTAGAATTTACATAATTTCCTAAGACTGCTTTTTTATTTACCACCCAAAGTAATACTCCTGCTATAACTGGCAGCAAGATACCATTGGCTACTTGTGCAAATTTAATAATCTCTATGGGTTTAATACCCAAAGAAGAAAATACAACACCCAATAGTAAAATAAAAATCCAAACAGCTCTAAATTGTTTCGATTTTAATCCTGTCTTCCATCCAAAACATCCTTTCGCTACATAAGCAGCTGCTAAAGGAGCTGTAATTGCCGAAGTAATTCCTGCAGCAAACAATCCTATTCCTAAAAAGTAACTTGCAAAATCTCCATAGAGAGGTGCCAAACTTTTAGCTAAATCTGAAGCATTAGAAATTTCTCCTAAACCTATAGAAGAGGCTGAAATAATAATTGCCATAGAAACTAAGCCACCTAAAACAATAGAAATAATGGTGTCTTTTCTTACGGCTTTTAAATCTTTTTGATCGCTCCACTTTTCTTTAACCAATGAGGCATGTAAAAATAAATTATAAGGAACTACCGTTGTGCCTATCAAACCTATGATGGTTAATAAACTTCCTTCCGGCACAGAAGGAATTAATGCTCCTTTAAAAATGCTCATAATATCTGGCTTGGTCAAAAAAGCAGTAATTAAAAATGATACACTCATAAGTAAGACTAAAGAAACCAATACTCTTTCTAAAAATTTATAATTACCAATATATAACAATGTAAAAGCGATAATCCCAACAACAAGACTTAAGATATTTAAAGAATAGTACCCTAAGTTTACTCTTATTTCTCCTACAATAGTTTCTAAGCCTAAAATTCCACCACTAATATTTCCGGCTTCATACGAGGCATTTCCAACAACTATTGCTGATAAAATGAGTAGCATTATTAATTTGTTGGCAATTGGATGTTTT
>CAZAIL010000100.1:0-7839 GCA_964485155.1 uncultured Flavobacterium sp. | reverse complement strand
AGTGACTATCACTAAAATTATAATTCTTTTAACAGTTCAGAAACGGTCGGATAAAATGAAATTTGAGATTGGAATTTATGACTACTAAAATTCATTGCTTTTTTACCAATTGCAATTAGTGAATGATTGGAGTTTTTTAAAATAGCATCTAACTCAGCAAAATAATCAGTGATTTCATGATCATAGGGTTTTACTGTCATAGATGTAATAAAACAGATGTTTTTATTTACTTCAAAAAAGTAGTTTAAATTATCTAGAGGTAAACTTTGACCTAAGTAAATCGTATTTTGACCTCTCAGAACCAATTCATAATTTAAGTATAAAACGCCTAAATCGTGAATCTCATTTTCTGGTAAGAATAACACATATGTTTTATCATTTACAGTTCCGTTATATTGAATTTTTTCTGTATTTATTTGAATTTTTTGAGATATTAAATTAGATATAAAATGTTCATGAGCAGGTAATATTGTTTCTGTTTGCCACAACAAACCAACATGTTCCAAAAAAGGAATAAAAGTTTCTTTAAATATGTCTCTAAATGTTTTTTCAGAAAGTAGCTTATTATAGGTATTGTTAAAAAGTGTTTTATCAAATTTAAACATTGATATTTTAAAAGAATTTATAGACTCTTCTATAGACGTTTCATTAAAAGCCAGTTCCTTTGTGTTTAAAGAAATACTTTCATCAGACATTTCTGCAATTTTAGATATCTTATAATTATTGTTATTTAACAAAACAATATTTAAAAGTTTTTGTAAATTTTTATTAGAATAATATCTAATATTCGTTTCAGATCTTTCCGGTGATAATAAATTATATCTTTTTTCCCAGATACGAATTGTATGAGCCTTAATTCCAGAGATATTTTCCAAGTCTCTAATTGTAAAATATTTCTTAATATTATCCATGAGCAAAGGTTTTTTTTTAAAACAAAGGTAAAAAAAATATTAAGTTTACAAATAACTTAAATTTTGTAACTTTTTAAGTAAGTTATACACTAATAGATGAAATTAATAAAGTAGTGCAAAAAGAATTAGAGAAAAAGTTTTTGAATGATTTTGAAAAAAATCAAAATATTATTCACAAGGTTTGTAGAGTATATACTACAAACCAAGATCAACACAATGATTTATTTCAAGAAATCACTATACAAGTTTGGAAAAACTATTCGAAGTTTAGAGGTGAAGCAAAATTTAGCACATGGATGTACAGAGTTGCACTAAACACAGCTATTTCTTTATACAGAAAGTCAACTCGTAGTATTAAAACTCAAGACTTTGATGATGTTAGTTTTAAAATTAAATCTATTGATTATGATGACACAAAAGATCAACAATTAAAAGCTTTATATACTGGAATTAGAGGATTAAGTGATATCGAAAAAGCTTTAATATTTCTATATCTAGAAGACAAACCCTACAAAGAAATTGCTACAACATTAGGTATTACTGAGGTAAATGCTAGAGTGAAAATGAACAGAGCTAAGGATAAACTAAAAAAATCATTAAACTCTTAAAAGGAATTATATGGATTTAGCAAACTATAAGAAAGTCTGGAAAGACCAGCCAGAGGAAAAAAATAAAATTTCTTCTTTAGAAATTTATAAAATGACACAATCTAGATCTATTTCTATTGCTAAATGGATATTCATGATTGGATTAATTGAATTTATTTTTTGGTTTTTTATCAATTATTTGGCTACCAAAAACGGAGTTCTTAAACCCTACGAAGAACTTAATTTAATGACCTTTTTAAATTATACTAATTATCTTCAATACATAGTAGTTGTTTTATTTCTTTTACTGTTTTATAGAAACTTTTCCTCAGTTTCTGCTGTTGATGACACCAAAACACTGATGAAGAAAATTTTACTTGTTCGAAAAACTGTCAAATGGTATGTATACTATAATCTAATAAGTGTCGTAGTTTTTTCTATTATTCTAAATATTTTGATTTTTAATTCACCAAACGCTTTAAGCATATTATATAATATTAATTCCTCATCAATAGATCAAACACAGATGATAACTATCATTATTATAATTCAAGTTGTTATAATTGTTCTAATGTTACTAATATTATGGCTATTCTACTACTTGCTCTATGGCATTCTCTTAAAAAAATTAAATAAAAATTACTTAGAGCTAACAAAACTGAATGAAATATAATAAAAAAGCCTCTGAATTTTCAGAGGCTTTCGTTTTTCTAGAATCCTTTTAATTCATAGAGTAATTTTTCCAACATATTATCTGTAAAATCTAAATGTGTAACAATTCTAATTTTTCCATCACCCATGGGAGTTAATAAAATATTTTTTTCTTCCATTTTAGAAATAAAATCGTCTGCATTTAAATGATCTTTTACATAAAAGATAATAATATTTGTTTCAACAGGTTCTACCTTTTTTATGTAAGATAAAGTATTTAAGACCTGTTCAATATCTTTTGCTTTTTTATGATCATCTGCTAAACGCTCTATATTATTCTCTAATGCATATATTCCAGCAGCTGCTATAAACCCTGCTTGCCTCATTGCTCCACCAAATAATTTTCGAATACGAAGTGCCTTTGCTATGTGTTCTTTTGTTCCTAGTAATATAGAGCCGACTGGAGCACCCAAGCCTTTAGATAAACAAATTGAAATGGTGTCAAATAACTCACCATATTGTTTTGGAGTTTCATTCTTTGCCACTAACGCGTTAAACAATCTTGCTCCATCTAAGTGGTAGTCTAAATTGTTATCTATACAAACTTGTTTAATTTTTTTCAGCTCTTCAAATTCCCAGCATGCTCCTCCACCTTTGTTAGTTGTATTTTCTACACAAACTAATCTAGAATATGGGACATGAATATCAGCTCTTCCTGCTGAGGCAACCTTTAATTGCTCAGCAGTAAACATTCCTCTATCTCCATCAATCAACTTACAAGAAACTCCTGAGTTAAAAGCTGCACCTCCACCTTCGTAATTATAAACATGTGCCCACTTATCACAAAACAACTTATCACCTGGTTGTGTGTGCAGTTTTATTGCTGTTTGATTTGCCATGGTTCCGGAAGGAAAAAACAAAGCATCTTCCATTCCAAATAAACTAGCTGTCATTTCCTGAAGCTTGTTAACAGTAGGATCACTTTTAAAAACATCATCTCCAACATCAGCACTCATCATAGCATCTAACATCCTATTTGTTGGTCTTGTAACTGTATCACTTATTAAATCTATCTTCATATTTTAATTATTTCCAATAGGAGATCCGTCTGGGATTTTAGGACTTATTGATTTTTTAAATTTTGTGGGATGCTTTTTAAAATCAGAAATCATTTTTATCATTTCTTGATGATAAATTTTTTGAAGCGCTGTTTCCTTGGAATTTTTTTTGCTTTTTAAATCTTTTAAGACTACTCTAATTTTATCAATTTTATTATTTACAATTGCATTTACTTGCCAATACATGTCTTTATTTGATGACAAGTGAAATAATTGATTCAATACTTGGTAATTTACGATGTTTTGTAATTCTTGATAATATGTTCCTTTGTATGATTTTTGAAATGAATTTAAAATTAGTTTATCCAACACCTCTACCAAGCCTAATTGACTCTTATCTAAGCTTTTATGCTGAACCAATCTTGTAACTCTCTCTGGGTGTAACAATAACTCTAAAGTCATAGTAGAGGCAGTTTCTACTGCTCCGAATGGATCAAAAGCAACTCCTGTTTTACTTTTAAAGGACTCTCTGGTTCTTCCATAGCTAAAAGCTCTGGGAGGAAATAAGTTTAATAAATTTTCAGGAATAGCAATTTCTTCAATATTCAAGGTTTTTAAAACAGATGCTAGTGCCATACGTTCGGTTTTACCATCTACTCTCTTAACGATACTATTTCCATCACCCTTGAGAGCATATGTGTAATCTAACCCCCCAATTACTTTCGTTACTCCTTCTGTTTGATATCTGTGAAAGAAATATAATGGAACAAAGACATCTTCTAAAACAGAATACGGTTGATTTGTTTTGATATTGTCTTTAGAAAAATTTTCAATCGCATATTTTCTAATCGCCAAAACATTTTCTAATTCAGTAGCAACATTTGCCCCATTATCCCATAAATGAGCAAAAGCGTGCGCGCTTCCCTTAGGTCTTGCATCTTGGTCAGTAATAAAGCGTGCGCCATTTTTAAAAGCATCATTCAAAAGTTTTGTTAAACGGACATCATTATCTACCGTAAAATCTGAATAAGAATAATTAATTGCAACTTTATCCCAATCTCCAATCTTAGTATCATATGCATTTGTAAAATCTATTTTTCCGTCTTTTAGAGACAATGTCGGATGTGGGTAATCCATAACAGAAGATCTACCTTTAGTACTTGCAGCGAAATTATGAGCTAGTCCGATAGTATGACCTACTTCATGAGCAGACAATTGTCTAATTCTAGCCAAGGCCATTTCTAAAGCAAACTGATCGCTTGTATCATCATTAGCATAAGGAGCTTGTAATGCTTGAGCTATTAAAAAATCTTGACGAATTCGTAACGAACCTAAGCTAACATGCCCTTTTATAATTTCTCCAGTTCTTGGATCTGAAACAGAGCTTCCATAACTCCAACCTCTGGTAGATCTATGTACCCATTGGATTACATTGTATCGAATATCTAGAGGATCAGCACCTTCTGGAAGCATTTTTACTTGAAAAGCATTCGTATATCCAATAGCCTCAAATGCTTGATTCCACCATCTAGCTCCTTCTAACAATGCTGAACGAACTGGTTCTGGAGTTCCCCTGTCTAAATAATAAATAATTG
Organism: uncultured Flavobacterium sp.; assembly: GCA_964485155.1. Classification (GTDB taxonomy): domain Bacteria; phylum Bacteroidota; class Bacteroidia; order Flavobacteriales; family Flavobacteriaceae; genus Polaribacter. The sequence continues at coordinate 3,037 of CAZAIL010000100.1, read as the reverse complement.
GTTCTACAGCTTCACTTTTAGTTGCTGTTGGATTTTTCTTTTCTAACCTGTGACGATAAATAAATCGTTTTGTGATAGATTCATTTACCGGTGTTGCATAATCTAAATAGGACATCGAGTTAGATCCTGACCTTGGATCAAATTTTCTTGGAATATATTTATTGTCTGGTAACTCAATAAAAGAATGGTGTTGATGAACAGTAATTAAAGATGATGTAGGTGTTACACTTCTAATATTAGAACTTTTTGGCACACCTTTAAATGTTAGTATTATATCAAATTCTACATTTTTAGGAAACGCTTTTGTTCTTTCTAAGTTTACAGCACTTTTACTTTTATCTAAACTATAATTTCCTTGCTTTTTTGCCGATAGTCTCCCTTTTACACCATGTGCATCAATCATAAAAAAAGAAGTAGCGTCTACCAGGTATTTTCCTTCTGTGTTTTCTTTAATAAGAAAACCATGAAGTACTGATTTTGCAAAAGCTTGTTGAACAGATTTTTTTTCTTCTATATTGTCAGTTATCGCTCGGTAATCTTGATTAGGCTGAATCAGTAATAATTTATTTCCAGCTTTGGTAAACTTTACAATACGTGTATTTCCTAATTGACCTCTATCCAATCCTATATCATTAGAACCTATTCCTTCAGAAAGTGAATTTACATACAAAAACTCTTGGTCAAGATTTTCGACTTCTAAAAATATTTTATCAGAACTCTCATCGTAATAAAAAGTAAAATATCCTTCGAATTTAGTTATACTCTTAGTGTTTTTAAAAAATTGTGCAGACCCTTGAATCGAAAAACTCAAAAGAAGAAATGCAAGGATAATTTTTTTCATATCTATTGTATTTGAAGAGTTGTAAAAATACAATAATTAATAAAATAAAAACAGTGCTTATAATTAAATTGAGTATCCTATATGATGCTCGTTATTTTTTAAACCAGTCTACTTTGAACTCATGCTTTAGAAGGTACTCTTTCATTGTATGAATATCTGTTTTTGCTGTCAAATCCGGCACATGTTCAGCAAGTGGAATTCCTTGCATAGAATCTGAATACTCCTCAATCATTTTTAATATAGCTGTTGGCAGCTCTTTTTCATTCCTTTTTGGATGAATTTCACAATCTTTTAAGAAAGGATAAAACATGATTCCATCAAATAAAAAAATATTCATACTCACTCTAAATTTACCTTCATCATCTTTAAAAACATCCAATAACTCAAGTTGTGGTTTTTCTATAATATCAACTAGAAATTTTTTAGGAGTTGTTTTGGTAAGTGCAAATCGTTGAATTCTCTCCAGAGAATATTGAAGAGCATCTCTATCGTAATTGATAAACGCATTGCTATGTGTGCTTTTTCGTAAAAGCTCAAAAGCCTTTACACTATATAAGTTATCACAATTACATACCACAAATTGACACTTTTGTAAATTAGAATATTGTTCTAGAGCCTGACAAACAGCATCTGCAGTTCCAAAGGGTTTTATTCTTCCTTGAGGAATGTGTTGATAAACAAATGAAATTGTTAATCCATGAAAAGTATTACCGGACCTTTGCTTGCCATAATACGTTTTAAAAAGAACATCATCTTTTCCTACAACAATATAGATATTCTTAAAACCAGCTTGTTTAGCATTGCTCAAAACATAATCTAACATAGGCCTATCATTTATTAAAATTAATGCCTTACTTCTAGAGTTTGCTTGTTCTGTACTATTTTTTGATAGTACATTAGAAGATGATTTTTTCATTCTAGAAGAAGCTCCTCCAGCAAGTATGATAAGATGATCTGTCATAAATAGCTGTTGTTTTTTGAAGAAGAAATAGCTACCGGATACGCATTTTTTGCACCGGCTTTCATAATGGAATTTATAACCTGCTGTTGGTTTTCTATGGATGTTAGCGCACAAATACTTCCTCCGCCTCCAGAACCAACAATTTTTGCTCCATAAGCCCCAGCTTGTAATGCAGCGTCTATCATAGCATCTATTTTAGGAGTTGTAATCTTCAAAATATCTTTAAGTACGGTATGGTGTGCGTTCATTAAATCACCTATTAATTCATAGTTTAACGGTTCTTCATTTAATATAAGTACTGCTTCTTTGGTTATCAGATGATTTTTTACAGCAGCAAAAAAAAATGGTTTTAACTCTTTAGACAATAGGTCACTATAGTTCTCTATATCCAACAGAGTTGCATCGACTATGTTAAAAGTTGCATCGTGCTTTTGAACTGTTTCAATAGAACTAAGTGCCTTACCTTTTAAATCGCCTAGTAAGCCAAGAGTGTTTTTAGGAATTCCAGATTCACCAACTACCAAGCCTTCTAACAAGCTATCTATTTTTGTAAAACTAGTAGTTTCATTTGTTTGAAGAAAGATCATTCCTCCTAATGCAATGGTATACTGATCCATTTTACCTCCTGGAGAATTGTGTTCTAACACTTCAGACTCATGAGCAATTTTAGCAATTAATTCATGTGTAACTTCTTGAGAGCAGCCAAAAGTTTTTAGTAAAAATCGAGTCCAAGCAACTACGATTGCAGATGAGCTTGAAAGCCCTGCATTGATTGGTATTTCTCCTTTTAATGTTACCGTGTGTCCTATGTCTGGAAAACATCCATATCGTTTCACTACTCGAATGGTTGATGCAAAATGATCTCCAGGCTCTAATCTATCAAAATTATCATGTATTGAAAAGCTACGAGAAGTTTTTAGATCTGGCATTATTAAATGAAACATTTCTGATTGATTAGAAATGGCAGAAATTTCTACAAAACGATTAATTGCGCAAGCTACAATAGGCAACCCTAAATAATCTTGATGATCTCCAAACAGGCAGATTCGCCCCGGAGCTTTGTACATAACTTCTAAAGTTGTTCTCATATTTAGTGAGAATCTTTAATCCAATCATACGGTTTGCGAGTTACCCATAAACCTCTTGTAAAATCTGGAAAGTTTTGAGGTTCACCATTGTTTTCTATTGAAAGTTCAGAAAGCGGTGTAATGGCACTCCAAGCAGCAGCATCATAT
>CAZAIL010000099.1:0-7879 GCA_964485155.1 uncultured Flavobacterium sp. | reverse complement strand
CTAACATAGGTTCCACATCTACAAATATTTCCACTCATAGCATTGTCTATATCATCATCTGTTGGGTTTTCATTGGTGTCTAATAATTCAGCTGCAGAAATTAACTGACCAGATTGACAATAACCACATTGTGGTACGCTATTGTCTCGCCAGGCTTGTCGTAAAGCCATAAGACTATCTGAAGTGCCTTCAATGGTTGTAATATTTTTACCAACACCTTGGCTAACCATGGTGCTACATGAACGAACAACTGTTCCATCTATCATAATAGAACAGGCTCCACATTGTGCAACCCCACAACCAAACTTGGTTCCTGTAAGCCCTATTAAATCTCTTATTGCCCATAATAAAGGCATGCTTTCTGGAGCATTAACCTGATAGTCTTGTCCGTTTATTGTAAGTGTTTGCATGGTAGGTTTTATTAGATGAACAAGTTAGTAAAAATAATACTTTATAAAAACATGTTTTACCTATTCATAGGCTTTATAAATAGGTAGTAATAAATGTGCTTTTTCGTAATGCAAACTTCTTTTGTAAATAAAGTTTAACTGAACTGTTGGGTTTTTCTCAAAATCTTTATCTGTAGCCATTTTAGCTTCAAAGTCGTCTTTAATAGTGGTATTTTCTTTTAAAATTTGTTCGGCAACATCTTCAAAAACATAGCCAGAATAGCCTTCTTTTTGCTGTAAAACACTGTCAAAAAAGTTCCAATTAAAAAAAGAATCAGTAGCTTCTGGTTCTAAGGTTTCCATTATATATCTTGCTCCTTTCTGATCAACGGGTATGTATAGATCTCCTTTTGAAAAATGAACAGCATTCGAATCAATTTTTACTGATGTATTATAATGTAAATAATGCCCCTCGTATGCACTTGTTCTTGTTTTATAATCATCTATATGAAGTGTTTCAACAACTAAAGTGGTGTCTTTTTTAAACTGAGTATAAAAAATCTGATTGTTTTTTAAACGCTCAACTATACGATGCCATCCTTGTTTTAAAATATACGCTTTTGGAATAGTAATTTCTTTTGCTGGTCTGTATTCATTGAAATAATCTACAGGCTCTAAATAAGGCTTTGTAACATCATATGACAATCGCTTACCGTTAGTTACTTTACTAGCTATCATTTCTCCTTCATAACCTCTAAATTGAATAACAGATGGATCTTTTTTTGGGTTAATTTCAAATATTATTGGGTAGGTCTTCTTTTTTAAAGTTTCATCAATTGCATTTTTACGAACTATTTTTATATCTGCAGATCTCTCTTCAGTAAAATCTAACATAGATAATAGCAACTCATAGGTTTGCTCTACACGAGTTTTATAAGGCTTTAACATATGTGTTTCAACCATCATTCCTAAAGTATTAAACAAGGTTGTGTATCCTGTAGAATATCTAGGAGAGTCATAAAATTGTGACCATCCTTCTTTTGGAGTTCCACCCCAAACATTTACATAAGGTGTTATTGGTATCTTTTTTTGCATCATAGAACTTTCTAAAGCAGGTCTCATTTGTGTTTCTATAAACTTTCCTAAAGCACCACCTAGTTTGTTGTGCTGAGTAAATAAATGAGAAATCGCATATTGGTAATCTGCTCCATTACTAACATGATTATCTATAAATACATCTGGTTCTATGGTATGGAAAATTTCTGCAAAAGCAGCTGCATTTTTAGTGTCTTGCTTTACAAAATCTCTATTTAAATCGTAGTTTCTGGTATTTCCACGAAACCCGTATTCTTTTGGTCCATTTTGGTTAGCTCTGGTATGTGAATTCCGGTTTAGTGATCCACCAATGTTGTAAATTGGAATGACCGTAATGAGCGTATTTTGATAGTTTTTTTTCAAAGAATCATTCTGTACTATATCTCTGAGTAATAACATAGACGCATCAATTCCATCAGATTCTCCTGGATGAATTCCATTATTAATTAATACTCTGTTTTTGGGGGAATTGTTAATCCTATTTAATTGTGTTTTCCCATCTGTATTAAAAACTACGATATGCAGTGGATATCCTGCATCTGTTTCGCCCATCTCAAAAATAGATATTTCTGGATATGAATTAGAAAGTTCTCTGTAATAACTAATTACATCTATATATTCTGATGTTTCAGTACCTCTAGATTTTTCAAATTGAGTGATAAAGTTATTATTGCTGTTTTTTTGTTGACATGTTAAACATGAGAAAGCTAATAAAAGAATGCCTAGTTTTTTCATTTTTTAAGACTCCATTTTAGAGGTAACAGAACTTGGTACTAAAGAAGAAACATCGCCTCCATTAATTAGAACTTCTCTTACAATAGATGACGACATATAAGAGGTTTTTGCTGCAGTTAATAAAAATATAGTTTCTATGGGAGCCAAATCTCTGTTGGTATGGGCAATGGATTTTTCAAATTCAAAATCTGCTGGATTTCGAAGACCTCTTATGATATAATCAATAGCGTGTGTTTTGCAAAAATCTACGGTTAAGCCTTTGTATGCTATAACTTTTACATTGTCATATTCTTGAAAGCATTCTTCAATAAATTTTTTTCTTTGTTCTATAGAAAACATATATTTCTTATTAGAATTAATTCCAATAGCAATTATGATTTCATCAAACAAAGGAATTGCTCGTGTAATAACATCTTCGTGACCCAGTGTAATTGGATCAAATGAACCCGGAAAAACTGCTTTTTTCATATGGTTTAATTTAGCGCCATCTGAATGGCATTATCAAATAAATCTGTGAGACTGATGGAGGCTTCTTTTGCTTGTTGCGGTAATAAACTTTCCATTGTCATTCCAGGTACTGCATTTATTTCTAAAAAATGAGGTGCTCCATCAACAATTATAAATTCAGATCGTGAAAATCCTTTCATATTTAAAACTTGATATACTTTTGTTGCCAAGCTAACTACTTTCTCTTTTTCAGCTGCTGATATTCTTGCAGGTGTAATTTCTTGAGACTTTCCTTCATATTTAGCTTCATAATCAAAGAAATCGTTTTCAGAAACAATTTCTGTAATTGGCAAAACGGTTAACTTTCCTTGATATTCAATAACACCCACGGAAACTTCTGTGCCATCTAAAAAAGATTCAATCAAAATCTCTTCATCTTCTTGGCATGCTTTTTCTATGGCGACTTTTAAATTTTCTTCTTTGTATACTTTAGAAATTCCAAAGCTAGAACCCGCTCTATTGGGCTTCACAAAACATGGTAACCCAACTTTTTCAATAATTCTACCAGTATCTATTTCATCTCTTTGATGCAAATAAAAGGACTTCGCAATTGGTATTCCGTATTCTTTTACAACACTTAGGGTATCTCGTTTATTAAAAGTAAGAGCCATTTGATAAAATGGTGCCGAGGTATGTTTAATTCCTAATAAATCAAAATAAGCAATAAGTGCACCGTTTTCACCTGGATCACCATGAATTGCGTTAAAAACGCAATCAAATTGTATGTGTTCTTCGTCTATAATTACTGAAAAATCATCCTTAAGAACACAATATTCTTGTTTGTTATGTTTGACAAACCATTTCTCTTTTAAAATATAAACTTTATACAAAGCATATTTACTGGCATCTAATGAATTAAAGACTACCTCACCGCTTTTTAAAGAAATTTCTACTTCGGAGGAATACCCTCCCATGACAATGGCAATTTTTTTTTGCATTTATCTATTGGTTTACACACAAACTTAGTTAAAATTTCGCTGATAGATAAAAGAATTGTCAAATCGATTAATTCTATTTTTACACTACATTTGTATCATCTAAAAAAAGAAAAAAAAATGAGCTTCTTTAGATTTTTAAAAAGCAAGTCCTTTTTTACCCAAATAGCTATAGCAATAATCATCGTTTTATTATTGATTATGGGTTTAAAATGGTGGCTGGGTTTCACAACCAATCACGATCAAAAAATTCAGGTCCCCGACTTAAATAAAATGTCTTTATCTCTTGTAGAAACAACATTAAAAGAATTGAACTTAGATTTTTTAGTTATAGACTCTGTAAGCTATAACCCAAACTATCCAAAAAGATCAGTCATTGAACAAACTCCCGAACCTGGTGATTTTGTAAAAGAAAAGCGTAAAATTTACCTCACTTTAAATCCCTCTAAATATAGAGATATTTCCATACCTAATTTAAACGGACGTTCAAAACGTCATGCAATAACTCAATTAAAATCTATTGGTTTTAAAATTGGAGAGTTTTATTATGTTCCAGATATTGGAAAAAATGTTGTTCGTGGATTAAAATCTGATGGGGAAAAATTAAAGGTGGGATCAAAGCTTGAGAAAAATACGATTATCGATTTAATTTTAGGTGATGGAAAGCAACAATAAATTATGATAGAAAATTTTACTCCAGAATTAGAGAATGATGAACTATATGAGCATCATAAAGTCATTGCTACCGATGGACAAGTTCCGCTCCGTGTTGATAAATTCCTAATGAACTTTATTGAAAACGCTACTAGAAATAAATTACAACAAGCCGCGAAAGCAGGGAATATTTTAGTGAATGATGTTGCCGTTAAGTCTAATCATAAAGTGAAGCCTAAAGATATTGTTAGAATTGTACTAGCACATCCACCACATGAAAATTTATTAGTTGCCGAAGACATTCCCATAGATATAGTATACGAAGACGATACCTTAATGGTCGTTAACAAACCTGCTGGTATGGTGGTTCATCCTGGTCATGGGAATTATTCTGGCACTCTAGTAAATGGACTAATTTATCATGTAGAGAATTTACCTACAAATAGTAATGAACGTCCTGGCTTAGTTCATAGAATAGATAAAGATACCAGTGGTTTGCTAGTTGTTGCTAAAACAGAATTTGCCATGGCACATTTGTCAAAACAATTTTTTGACAGAACAACCAATCGTAAATACCTTGCTCTGGTATGGGGTAATATGGAAAATGATGAAGGAACGATTGAAGGAAATATTGGTCGTAGTTTTAAAAACCGTCTTCAGATGGATGTTTTTCGTGACGGTGACTTTGGTAAACATGCGATTACTCATTATAAAGTTTTAGAGCGTTTCACTTATGTAACCTTGGTGGAATGTAAATTAGAAACAGGGAGAACTCATCAAATTAGAGCACATTTTAAATACATTGGTCATACTTTATTTAATGATGAGCGATATGGTGGAGACGATATTTTAAAAGGAACCACCTTTACAAAATACAAACAATTTGTAGAGAATTGCTTTAAAGTATTGCCAAGACAAGCTTTGCATGCGAAAACACTTGGTTTTAGACACCCAATTACCAAAGAAATGATGCAATTTGATTGTGACATCCCTCAAGACATTACCGATTGTTTAGAGAAATGGAAAACATACACCCTCAATTCTAAAGAGTAATTTTTAGTTGTAATCTTAGGTGTTAAAATTCTACTTATTAAAATCTTTATCTCTGAAAAATTGACAAATTCTTTTAGTATCTTTATTTTTAATTGCTAATACATTCAATTAATGAAAATAATTATTTCTCCAGCAAAATCTTTAGATTTCGAAAGCAGTGCAAAAACCAGTGTTTACACCCAGCCTTCGTTTTTAAAAGAATCTTCACTACTAAATAAAAAACTAAAGGTTTTATCAAAAAAAAAGTTGAGTGATTTAATGAAGATATCTCCAGCCCTAGCAGATTTAAATTACGATAGAAATCAGAACTGGCATCAACCTTTTTCTTTAAAAAACTCTAAACAAGCCATTTATGCTTTTACAGGAGAGGTTTTTAGAGGCATTGATATTGCATCACTTGCTGAAGAAAAAATACCGCTTTTACAAGATCGTCTTCGGATTTTATCCGGGCTTTATGGTCTCTTAAAACCTTTAGATTTAATTCAACCCTATAGACTAGAAATGGGAACACGAATAAATATTGGGAAAGCTGACAATCTTTACAAGTTTTGGGATTCAAATTTGGCTGATGCATTAAATAATGAAATGAAAGACGGCGATTTACTTATAAATTTAGCTAGTTCAGAATACTTTAAAGCAGTTCCAAAAAAAATATTAAAAACTATTATGATTACTCCGGTATTTAAAGAATTAAAAAATGGAGATTACAAAATTGTCATGACATATGCTAAAAAAGCACGTGGTTTGATGGTTAGATATATCATTGAGAATGATGTAAACACACTAGAAGAGTTAAAAGGGTTTCATACAGAAGGCTATGCTTTTACAGAGTCTTTATCAACAGAAACAGAATTAGTCTTTACCAGGTAGAACTTATTGTTTCATTCTATTCATCACCCATACATGAGGAGCTGTAACAGCAAATAGAACAATAAAAATCATAGAGTTAAATAGACTTTCACTGAAATAGTAGTAAGCTATAACCAAACCCGTGATACTTATCAACCAATAAACAAAGGCTGTTTTGAGGTATTCCAATATTGTTTTGAAGGTATACCCACCTGATAAAAATTTTGTTTGATCTAAAATAGATGGGATGCTGTGCCATAACACAAAATAAATGGCAAAACCCAAGATGAGAGAACTTGATTTAAAAACTAAATACAATAACAAAATATAAAACAATTCTCTGACAATTTGAATCTTCGGATTTATTTTTCTTGTGAACTGATAAGTAATAAGTATTATTAACAGTAAAGAAGAGGAAACCAACATGGTTTCAATCCAACTATTTGGAATAATCTCACCAGTTAAATTTCGCATAATAACTTCAACATCTTTGAGGTTCTCAATGAATATGAGAGAAAAAATAAGCATTCCATACACAACATAAATAATCGATTTAACATACTTAGATCCTGTAAATTTATTTTCAAGATGTTGTTCACCAAAATGATACGAACTTAAAATGACAAAAAACAAAATAGCAACAAAAGAATTTATGAGATAACAGGCAATGCATAACAGAATTAAAAACAAATAAAAACTGGTTGATTTTATTAAATCAATAGTATTTTTTTTTTGCTTTTTTAGGATAGTAAAATCATTAGAGCCGTGAATGATACCTATTGATAATACGATGACATACGCTATTGAATCTTCTATAATTTGACCAAATTGGATACTTACCCAAAATAGTAAAAATGTAAAAAAAATCATGAAATCTTGATAATTTGTATTCAAATCCTGATATTTTAATCAAAGTTAATATTTTTTTCGTATTTTCGTTCGGGTTATTTAAAAAAAACCTAAACAATATTAACTATTAACAAATCAAATTTTTTATGAATTATTTTAACTTAATTGCAATGGCTGTCCCTACGGACGGCACAGGATTTACTTTCTGGCTTGGAGCAATGGCTATGATGGCAGCATCTGTGTTTTTCTTCTTATCAATGAACAGTGTTGACGCTAAATGGAGAACATCTCTATTAGTTTCAGGATTAATTACATTTATTGCTGCAGTTCATTACATGTACATGAGAGATGCTCATGCAGCAGGAGACTCTACTACTGTATTTAGATATGTAGATTGGATTTTAACAGTGCCATTAATGTGTGTTGAATTTTACTTGATACTAAGAGTAGCTGGTGCAACCAAATCACATATGTGGAAATTAATTGGATTTTCAACTATAATGTTGGTTACTGGATTCTTTGGTGAGTCTGGATGGGACGGTGGATTATTAAACGCTTCTATGTGGGGGTTACTATCTGGTCTTGCTTACTTCTATATCGCATATGAAGTATGGTTAGGAAGTCTTAAGAAATTAGCTGTTGCAGCTGGTGGAAACGTATTAAAAGCTCACAAAACTTTATGTTGGTTCCTTCTTGTTGGTTGGGCAATTTATCCTTTAGGATATATGGCTGGTACTGATGGATGGTACAACGGTATTGAAAATGTACTTCCTTCTATGGAAGTTATTTATAACATTGGAGATGCAATTAACA
>CAZAIL010000098.1:0-7910 GCA_964485155.1 uncultured Flavobacterium sp. | reverse complement strand
GAGCAAAGGTTTCGTGCTGTACAATTTCAAAATGATTTTCAGCTTCAATAATGGCTGGCTTTACATAACAGCCACTTTCATATCCTTCACCTTCTAATACACCACCATCTACCAATACGTTTCCTCCTTCAGCTTTTGCTTTTTCAATAGCTGCTAAATAGGTGTTTACAGAATCATGATCAATTAAAGGCCCAATATGGTTCTTTTCATCTAAAGGATTTCCAATGGTTAACTGCCCATAAGCACCCACAATGGCATCTCTTACTTTGTCATACACAGATTCATGAATAATAAGTCTTCGTGTAGAAGTACAGCGTTGTCCGCAGGTTCCTACAGCTCCAAAAACAGCCCCAGGCACCACTACTTTTAATTCTGCAGTTGGGGTTATAATAATGGCATTGTTACCGCCCAACTCTAATAAAGATTTTCCAAAACGTTGCGCTACAGTTGCACCAACAATTCTTCCCATTCTAGTAGAACCTGTAGCAGACACTAAAGGAACTCTTGTGTCTGTAGTCATCATTTCACCTACTTTATAATCTCCATTAATAATACAAGAGATTCCTTCGGGTAAGTTATTTTCTTTTAATATTTCAGCAATTATATTCTGACAAGCAACAGTACATAAAGGCGCTTTTTCAGATCCTTTCCAGACACAAACATCACCACATATCCAAGCCAAGGCAGTATTCCAAGCCCAAACAGCAACCGGAAAATTAAAGGCAGAAATTATACCCACCACTCCAATTGGGTGCCACTGCTCTCTCATAACATGTCCTGGTCTTTCAGACGGGATAGTTTGTCCGTTTAATTGTCTAGACAGCCCAACTGCAAAATCACAGATATCAATCATTTCTTGTACTTCTCCATACCCTTCTTGCAAAGATTTTCCCATTTCATAAGAAACTAATTTCCCTAATGGCTCTTTTAAATCTCTTAATTTATTTCCAAACAGACGAACAATTTCTCCTCTTTGAGGTGCTGGCACATCTCTAAAAGTTTTAAAAGCTTCCGTGGCAGTAGTCATTACTTGTTCGTAATCTTCTTTACTAGTTGCTCTTACTTTTCCAATTAATTTACCATCTACAGGAGAATAACTTTCAATAAGTTCTCCGTTAGAAAAATTAGTAGAACCGGTAGAGGTTCCATGGTTAATATCTTGTAAGCCTAACTCTTTCAGGGCTTGTTGAATTCCAAAATCTGACATTATTTTTTTATTTTGATTTGTGCCAACAAAAATACAATAAAGTTTTACAAAAGAAGCGGGTGTATTTATCAATTATAATCAAAGTTTATTAACCAAATCCTATTATTTTTGTGAAATATGCAAAATGCTGTTTTCAACATACAAGACCAATCAGATTTTAAAACCTGTGCTTTGCAAGTTTTTAGACATCAGTTTAAAAACAATGCGGTCTACAGATCTTTTTGCGATCTCTTGTACATTCATTCCTCAGATGTAAAAGAAGTAGAAGAGATTCCGTTTTTACCCATTCAGTTTTTTAAATCTCATGCCGTACTTTCAAGCACCCAAGCAGTTAAAGAAACCTTTACTAGTTCTGGAACCACAGGAAGCAGTGTTAGCAAGCATATGGTAACAGATGTAAGTTGGTATACAAAAAGTTATACCAAAGGCTTCGAACACTTTTACGGACCTATTGAAGACCACACAGTGCTTGGCTTGCTGCCCAGTTATCTAGAAAGAGACGGGTCTTCATTAATATATATGGTAGACGACTTTATAAAAAAATCGAACAACCCAGCAAGCGGTTTTTACCTAAACAATCTAACAGAGCTTTCTAAAACATTAATAGAGCTAGATAAAAAAGGAGAAAAAGTACTGTTAATTGGTGTTGCTTTTGCCTTGTTAGACCTTATTGAAAGTCAACAGTTTACATTACAGAACACCATTATTATGGAAACTGGCGGTATGAAGGGAAGGCGTAAAGAAATCATTAGAAATGAATTGCATGAAATTTTGTGTGCTGGCTTTGGAGTGTCTAAAATTCACTCAGAATACGGAATGACAGAATTATTAAGTCAAGGATATTCTTCTGGAGACGGAGTATTTGACTGCCCTCCTTGGATGAAAATACTAGCCAGAGACACAGAAGACGCACTCACCATGGTAGGTGCTAATAAAACAGGTGGCCTAAACGTCATAGATTTAGCCAATTACAATTCGTGCTCATTTATTGCCACCCAAGACCTAGGAAAAATAGACAATAATGGCCGTTTTGAAGTGCTGGGACGTTTTGACCATTCAGACATTAGAGGATGCAATTTAATGGTAATGTAGTACTCCCTCCAGATGTACTAAGCTATCTTTAACAGAAAATAGTTCTTTTTTCCTCGTTGAAGTAACACATAGCTGTCTGCAATAATATCAGATGAACTAATCATAAAGCTATCGGTTACTTTTTCTTTGTTCACAGAAATAGCATTTTCTTTTAAAGCTCTTCTGGCTTCCCCATTAGAATTTAAAAAGCCTGTTTTAGCGGCTAAAGCACCTATCATATCCAATCCATTATCAATATCTTCTTTAGAGATTGTTGCCTGAGGAACACCCTCAAAAATATCTAAAAAGGTTTGTTCATCTAACGATTTTAAATCTTCAGACGTAGACTTGCCAAAAAGAATTTGAGAGGCTTTTATCGCATTGTCAAACGCTTCCTGGCCGTGTGTCATAACAGTGACCTCTTCTCCAATTTTCTTTTGAAGCAAACGCAAGTGCGGAGCTTCCCTGTGTTCTGCCACCAAGGCATCAACGGCATCCTTATCTAAAAAAGTAAAGATTTTAATATATTTTTCAGCATCTTCATCAGAAGAGTTTAGCCAATATTGATAAAATTTATAAGGAGAGGTTCTCTTGGCATCTAACCAAACATTCCCACCTTCTGTTTTTCCAAATTTTGTGCCATCTGCTTTGGTAACTAAAGGCACTGTAATAGCGTACGCTTTTCCTTGTGCTTTTCTTCTTATTAATTCTGTTCCTGTGGTAATATTTCCCCACTGGTCAGAACCACCCATCTGTAACTTGCAGTCTTTCTCTTTGAAGAGGTGATAAAAATCATAGCCTTGAAATAATTGATAGGTAAACTCTGTAAAACTCATCCCTTCCTTAGACTCAGAACTCAAACGTTTCTTCACAGAGTCTTTTGCCATCATATAATTTACCGTGATGTGCTTTCCTGTATCTCTCACAAAATCTATCAATGAAATATCTTTCATCCAATCAAAATTATTCACCAATTCTGCTGGATTATCAGTGGTAGTATCAAAATCTAAAAAACGACTTAATTGCGATTTTACGCCTTCAATATTTTTCAATAAACTTGCTTCATCCAACAAATTTCTTTCTGCAGATTTTCCAGAAGGATCACCCACCATTCCAGTAGCACCCCCCACCAAAGCAATTGGTTTGTGTCCGGCATTCTGAAAATGCTTTAAGATTAAAATTTGTACCAAACTACCAATATGCAATGAGTCTGCAGTAGGGTCAAATCCAATATAGCCAGCAGTAGCATGTTCTAATAAGTGTGCTTCAGTTTCTGGCATAATATCATGCAATAATCCTCGCCATCGTAACTCTTCAACAAAATTTGTCATCTTCTTACTTTATAAAAAGCAAAGATACATTTCTGAGGTAAATAAACTAAATTCGTTGTATGATTTTAGTTACAGGAGGCACAGGCTTAGTTGGATCTCATTTGTTGGTTCGTTTAACACAAGAAAATGAACCCATAAGAGCTATTTATAGAACAGCAGAGAGCATAGAAAAAACTAAAAAAGTTTTTTCTTATTACACCAATATTTCTAAAGAGTTATTTAACACCATAGAATGGGTACAGGCAGATATTACAGACGTACCGTCTATGATTCCGGCTTTTAAAGGCGTAAAAAAAGTCTATCATTGTGCAGCAATTATTTCTTTTGATCCTGCAGATTATAGAACCATGAGAAAGGTAAACATTCATGGCACCGCTATTATTGCCAATTTGTCTATAGATGCCAAGGTAGAGAAATTGTGTTATGTGAGTTCAATTGCCACCATTGGAGATGATCCCAAAAAAGAAGTAGCTACTGAAGAAAATGAATGGGTAGGGAATGAAAAAAATAATGGCTATGCCATTACAAAATATGGCGCAGAAACAGAAGTTTGGCGCGCCAGCCAAGAAGGAGTGGATGTTGTTATTGTAAACCCAGGAGTTATTTTAGGAAGTGGGTTTTGGTCCTCAGGGTCGGGCACTATGTTCTCACAAGTATACAAAGGATTCCCTTTTTATTCTGAAGGTATTACAGGCTTTGTTGGAGTAAAAGACGTTATTCATTGTATGGTAGCATTAATGGAAAGTACCTGTAAAAACGAACGTTTTATAGTCGTGTCTGAAAATAAAAGCTTTAAAGAAGTATTATTTTCTATTGCCGATGCCTTTGGTAAAAAAAAGCCATCAAAATGTGTCCAGCCTTGGCAGGCAAGTTTGTTTTGGAGATGGGAGTGGTTGGTGTCAAAAATAACAGCAAGAAAAACAAGAATGAGCAAGTATACAGCGAAAACATTACACGCAAAAACTTATTATTCTTCGGATAAAATAAAAAAATTAATAATAAAAAAATTTGAAAGTATAGAAGAGGTTATTACAGATGTGAGTGATGATTTTCTAGATTGATTTTTTCTTCAAACCTCTTTTCTTTTTTAAAAACTCTATCGGTAACTTTCTTTTTTTAGACAAATCAATTTTATCGATGTTTTTATTCTTCCTCCTGGCTGCTTTTTCCTTTTTTAAAGAATCTTGGCGAACGGAATCTTTGACCTTTTTAATTTGCTCAAATAAAGTAAGCTCTTCTTTTAACAAACCCAATACCTTATCAAACATTGGCTCGTAGACATCAATTTTAGATGTGTAGTAGAAATTACTGCGATTAAAACGTAAGCTATCTATTTTGTATGCTTGGTATACTAGAGGGATATAGCTGACTTGTCTACGGAGGTCTTTGTTTTTTATGCCTTTTGCAGAAGAGGCTAAATACAAATCTTTTAAAAGTAAAATCATAGAATCTTTAGGAATAAGATCTTCTGGTTTTTCATAGATGGTGTTGCCTGTGCAAGAAGCCAGTATAGAAAGTGAAATTAAAACAATAAGTATATTTTTTATCATCTGTTAAAAGTAATTCGTTTTCCTTTAACGTTGTTGTTAAAAACACCATGATCATACATTAAAACACCATTTACAAAAGTGTGAGTAATGCTAGAAGAAAAAGTGATTCCTTCAAAAGGAGACCATCCACATTTGTATAAAATAGTTTCTTTGTTAACAGTTTGGGGGGCTTTTGTATCTACCAAGACCAAATCAGCAAAGTAACCTTCTTTAATGAATCCTCTTTTTTCTATTTGAAATATTTTGGCTGGATTATGGCATGCTTTTTCAACCAGTTTTTCTATTGAAATAGTATTTTCTTTTACCTTTTCTAACAATGCAATCAATACATGCTGAACCAGAGGTCCACCACTAGGAGCCTTTAAATAAGAATTAGATTTTTCTTCTAAGGTATGTGGCGCATGATCTGAAGCAATAATATCTATCCTGTCATCTAATAAAGCCTCCCATAAACCCTTTCTGTCGTTTGCCGTTTTTACCGCAGGATTCCATTTAATATGCGTGCCTTTTTTTGCATAATCTTCGTCAGAAAACCACAAATGATGCACACAAACTTCTGCAGTAATTTGTTTTTCCTCTAGTGGAATATCATTTCTAAAAAGAGAGGTTTCTTTTGCTGTTGATATATGAAAGACATG
Source organism: uncultured Flavobacterium sp. (assembly GCA_964485155.1). Classification (GTDB taxonomy): domain Bacteria; phylum Bacteroidota; class Bacteroidia; order Flavobacteriales; family Flavobacteriaceae; genus Polaribacter. The sequence continues at coordinate 2,113 of CAZAIL010000098.1, read as the reverse complement.
CAATCTTGCACCTGTTTTTTTTGCCAATGCAATGGCTTTAGAAGATGATAAATAACAAGCTTCTTCACTTCTAATAACCGGATGCAATGCAATGGGAATGTCATCTCCATAAATATCTTTGTAATGAGCAGTATTCTTTTTGATAGTTTCTTCATCTTCACAATGAACAGAAATAATTAGTTTAGTAGAGGAAAATATTTTTTCTAATACCTCAACATTGTCTACCAGCATATTCCCTGTAGAAGAGCCTAAAAACAATTTAATACCAGCCACTGTTTTTGGATCGGTTTGTAGAAGTTCTTCCAAATTGTCATTGGTACCACCAAACATAAAAGAGTAATTTGCATAAGATGTTTTTTTCGCAATAGTAAACTTATCCTCCAATAGCTCTTGAGTAGTAGCCTGAGGAATGGTATTAGGCATTTCAATAAAAGTGGTAATTCCACCAGCAACAGCAGCCTTGCTTTCTGTAGCAATGGTTGCTTTGTGAGTTAGACCTGGTTCTCTAAAATGAACTTGGTCATCAATTAACCCTGGGATCAGATGTTTTCCTCTGGCATCAATAATAGTAGTATTGGTAGCTGTAATTGATGAAGCTATTTTTTTTATAAATCCGTTTTCAATAAGAAGATCTCCAAGAAATGTAGCTCCCTCATTTACAATGGTTGCATTTTTTATAAGATATGAATTCATCGTAAGCCTTTTAATTTCATTTTTATAACCCCAAATAGCGCTTCTTGTACTATTCCACCACTCATTTTAGAATCACCTAAAGTTCTGTCTCTAAAAATTACAGAAACTTCCTTAATGGTAAATTTATGTTTCCACGCTTTAAATTTCATTTCAATCTGAAAAGCATATCCTACAAAACGAATCTTATCAAGCTCAATAGTTTCTAACACGTTTCTTTTGTAGCAAACAAAACCGGCCGTTGTGTCATATACGGGAATTCTAGTTATAAAACGAACATACTTTGAAGCAAAATAAGACAATAAAACACGTTTCATTGGCCAGTTCACAACATTTACACCTTGCGAATACCTAGAACCGATAGAAACATCTGCACCTTCATTTTTACAAGCATGGTATAGCCTATTTAAATCTTTTGGGTTGTGAGAAAAGTCGGCATCCATTTCTATAATGTAATCATACTTTTTTTCAATAGCCCACTTAAATCCATGAATATATGCAGTTCCAAGACCACTTTTCCCTTTTCTATTTTCAATAAAAAGACGCTTCGGGTGATGTTTTATTAGATTTTCAACTATATTGGACGTGCCGTCTGGAGAATTATCATCAACAACTAAAATATGAAACTTTTTTTTTTGATTAAAAACAGCTTCTATAATAGCTTCAATGTTTTCTTTTTCGTTGTATGTTGGAATAATTACTAAAGTATCAGACATAAAAATGTGATAAAAGAGTGACAAATATACATTTTTTTATTACTAATTTTGTGTTAATATTAGTCACAACAAAGAAGCAATGGAGGCTGTTCAAAGAGATGTTTTATCAAATAACTGGATCGTATTGATTTTCATATTTTCAATTGGAATTCTTTTCTTTCTCAAAATATTTAACACAGATAAACTAAAAGGATATGCAACCTCTATTTTTAATAAAGGATTTATAGAAATAGAAGCTGAAGAGAATTATTTTCGATTTTCTTTTTTTCATGTAGGGTTTTCTTTTTTTTTCTTGTTGATGTTAACTGTTTCTATCTATTTAACGATGCATCAAAACTTCCAAAAAGAGGCTTTTTTGTTTTTAGATTATTTACAAGTTTCTAAGTATGTTTTGTTGTGTCTGACAATTAGATATGTGGCAGATTTCTTATTGATTATCTTGTTTGAAATAAGAGATAGTTTGGTAACGTATTTTTTCTTCTCAAGAAGAAGCTATTCCTATTCAATTTCACTTGGGCTACTTATATTAAATATACTCTATTTTTATACCTTTAATAGTTATTACTTTTTAATATTTGGGATTATAGCTCTTTTTTCAATTAGATATCTTTTGATTTTATATTATAACAAAAACCTGATTATTAAAGAGTTGTTTTATTTTATTTTGTACCTTTGCGCCTTCGAATTAGCACCGCTATTCGTTTTGT
>CAZAIL010000097.1:0-8006 GCA_964485155.1 uncultured Flavobacterium sp. | reverse complement strand
TGCGACCTCCTCGTCCCAAACGAGGCGCGATAACCGGGCTACGCTACACCCCGAATAATTTCGGTGTGCAAATCTACTCTATTATTTCTATACACTAAAATTAAAACACGAAATAACTAGTTTAAATCGATAAAAAATATATCGTTGTATAAATTGATTTTAGTTAATAATTAATTGAAAAATATAATTAATTTCAATCTTGTAGAAAATCAAAAAAAATTATATTTGTGATTGTAAAATAGAAATAAAATGTCTGAAAATATTGAAAAAATAAAATGTCTTATAATAGGTTCTGGTCCTGCTGGTTATACTGCAGCTATTTATGCTGCAAGAGCAGACATGAAACCTGTGATGTATACTGGACTACAAATGGGGGGGCAACTAACTACCACCACTGAAGTAGATAATTTTCCAGGCTATGCAAATGGTACAGATGGCCCAGCTATGATGGAAGATTTAAAACATCAGGCAGAGCGTTTTGGAACTGATGTTCGTTTTGGAATGGTAACTGAAGTAGTTTTAAGCTCTGAGGTAGGAGGTATTCATTATATCACAGTAGACGGCTCTAAAAAAATTGAAGCAAATACTGTGATTATTTCTACTGGAGCTACTGCAAAATATTTAGGATTAGAAAGCGAACAACGATTAATTGGAGGAGGTGTGTCTGCATGTGCAACCTGTGATGGGTTCTTCTACAAAGGACAAGATGTAGTGGTTGTTGGTGCTGGAGATACAGCTGCTGAAGAAGCAACGTACTTAGCAAATATTTGTAAAAAGGTTACTGTATTGGTTCGTAAAGACTATATGAGAGCTTCAAAAGCAATGCAACACAGGGTAAACAAAACAGAGAACATAGAGGTATTATACAATACCGAATTAGATGAGGTTTTAGGAGATAATGTGGTTGATGGTGTTAGGGTTGTTAATAATATTTCAGGAGATAAAGAAGAAATTTCTGTCATGGGATTATTTATTGCTATCGGTCACAAACCAAATACTGACTTATTTAAAGATGTACTGGAAATGGATGACACAGGCTATTTAATTACCGAAGGAAAAACGACTAAGACAAACTTGCCTGGTGTTTTTGCTGCTGGAGATGTTCAAGATAAAGAATATAGACAGGCGGTTACAGCAGCAGGAACAGGTTGTATGGCAGCTTTAGATGCAGAAAGATATCTAGGTGCTTTAGCATAAAAATAATATAGTTTTAAAAAAAAAAGATTGTATAAATACAATCTTTTTTTTTAAATTTTTCTAAAAAATTGAAATTGTAATTCCTCATAGAATGCTATCTAGCAATTGTTTACCAAATTTCAGCAGCAATTTTATAAGAAATAAATGTATATTGTCATCGAAAAAAATAGATATAAACGATTAAACACCTTAAAATATGTGCACTAAAATACCTTTATTAAAAAATACGCTTTTCACACTTGTTTCTTTTTCATTTTTTTTAATTGGTTGTAATAATTCTGGTTTAGATTATACTATTGAAACAGATTTAAATCCAAATAAAATTTCACCATTAACGGCAATGTTACATATAAAGACTGACAAGCCATCTAGTGTTCGTGTAAAAGTTCTAGGAGATATTCCTGTTGAGCAATCTATTGAAGATTTTGAAACTAACATATCTATTCCTGTCTTGGGCTTATATCCTAATAGTTTGAATAAAGTTGAGGTAACTTTAGATTTCGAAGGAGGACAGCAGATAGATATAATTGAAATTCAAACTCAGGAGATTCCTGACTTTTTTCCAGAAATTAAAGTAGATAAATTAAAAAAAGAACAAATGGAGTCAGGCATGCATGCATTGGACATTCACTTTGCTAACTTTGGGAAGTTTCGCTCTGCTCCAATCATTTTTGATGATGAGGGAAATATAAGATGGTATTTAGATTTAAGCTTTCATGGTGCTATGGTAGGACCATTTCAAAAAGTTAAAAATGGAAATATTTTAGTTGCTGGAAGAAGAACTATTTATGAATTTGATATGTTAGGCAAACAAATCAAGAAAACATTAATAGATAATAATTATGGAATCCACCATGATGTATTAGAGTTACCAAATGGTGATTTATTGCTTTGTGTTGGTAAAAGAAATGCTTTTATAGAAAAAGATGGTAAAACGGTTTTGTCTGATAGTGATTTTATGATTCACTTTGATAGAAAAAAATCTAAAGTCGTAAAAGAATGGGATTTAGCAAAACACTTGGATGTTAGTCGAGACGATTTAAATTTCTTTAGGAGAGGTGATTGGCTTCATATGAATGCATTGGAATTTGATCCTAGAGATAGTACTATTATTGTTTCTGGAAGAAACCAAGGATTATTAAAAGTATCTTGGGATGATCAGTTAAAGTGGATCATGTCGCCAAAACAGCATTGGGGGAAATCAGGAAGAAAAGGTAAAGGATATGAAACGAAACCTTACTTATTGACTGCTGTTAATAATGAAGGTATTCCGTATTCTAAAGATATTCAGACAGGACATAAAAGTGCAGATGATTTTGATTTTCCTTGGGGTCCACATGCTCCATCATTATTGCCCAATGGTAATATTATTGTATTTGATAATGGGCCTTTTAGAAATTATAATAATCAGAAGAACTACTCTAGGGCCGTAGAATATGAGGTTAATGAAGCAGATAAAACCTTCAAGCAAGTTTGGCAATATGGTAAAAAAAGAGGGGCTAAACTATTTTCTAGTATTGTAAGTGATGTAGACCTTTTACCAAAAACAAAAAATATCTTAATGACCTCTGGATTCGTTAGTCCAAAAGATAATCACAGAGCAAAAGTCGTTGAAGTATCTACTAAAGACAATACAGAAGTTTTTGAGGCTACAGTATTTTTTAAAAGTATAAATAAAGGGAACAAGCCTGGTTGGGGACAAACAGATGTTTTGTATAGATCAGAAAGAATGGAATTAAAAAATTAGAATTATTTCATAAATTATCTAAAAATATATATTTAAGAGAGGTTGTGAAAGCAATCTCTTTTTTTTGTATTTAAAGATGAATTTTAAATAGTATAAAAAAAGACCATCATAGATTGATGGCCTTTTCAAACAAACAACTGAATATTATAACTAATTTATAAGAAAATAGTTACTGTTAAAAACAATACTTATTTTCAGAATTCAATTTTTCTGCTATTTTATTCCTCAAGGATACTACATTAGGATAATTGGTATACTTTGTAAAACGTTTTAGCCCCATTAACATCATTCGTTGTTCATCACCTTCAGCAAAAGAAATAATTCCTTCTTTCCCGTTTTTTATGATAATTTCAACGGCATTGTATAAATAGAGTTTAGCCATTGCTATCTGAATTTCCTGAGCATCTTCTCCAAATCTCTTAGCATTTTTCTCAGCACGTAACAGCGTAGACTCTGCCATATAAACTTCATTTAAAATATTTGCTGCCGCCATTAATAATTGCTGATGCTCTTCTAAATTAGGGCCATATTTTTGAATTGCAGAACCAGCAACCATTAAGAAAACTTTCTTCATTTTAGCAATCATTTCTTTTTCTTCTGCAAACAAGACAGAATAATCAGAAGTGTCGAAAGAAGGAATCCCCATTAATTCTTGTCCAACTGCAGTAGCAGGTCCTAATAAATCTACATGACCTTTCATTGCTTTTTTAATGAGCATTCCAACAGATAACATTCTGTTAATCTCATTAGTTCCCTCATAAATTCTTGAGATACGCGCGTCTCTCCAGGCAGCTTCCATAGGAGTTTCTTCTGAAAAGCCCATACCACCAAAAATTTGAATGCCTTCATCAGCACAGGCCTGAACATCTTCAGAAACTGTTACTTTTAAAATAGAACATTCAATGGCATATTCTTCAACACCTTTTAATTCTGCTTCACTATGAGAATTACCATCAGCTAAACGTGCATTAATTCTATCTTCAATATCTTTAGCAGCTCTATAACTAGCAGCCTCTCCAGCATAAGTGTTGGTTGCCATCTCAGCTAATTTTGCTTTTATTGCACCAAAATTTGAGATTGAAGTTTTAAATTGTTTTCTCTCAGCAGCATACTTTAATGCAATTTCTGTAATTCTTCTTTGAGAATCTATACAAGCTGCTGCTAATTTAATTCTACCTACGTTTAATGCATTTACAGCAATTTTAAATCCACCACCTCTTACAGAAAGCATATTTTGTGCTGGAACAACTGTATCATTAAAAAACACTTGACGTGTTGAACTTGCGCGTATTCCTAATTTACGTTCTTCTTCACCTAATACTATTCCGTTAGAATTTGATGCGTCATACTCTACAATAAATCCTGTAATATTTTTATCATCTTCAATTCGAGCAAAAACAATCATCAAATTACAAAACCCTGCATTTGAAATCCACATTTTTTGACCATTAATTTTATAAGACATTCCGTCTTCAGATAATGTAGCTACTGTTTTACCAGAGTTTGCATCAGAGCCAGCACCAGGTTCAGTTAAACAATAAGCACCCATCCATTCGCCACTGGCTAATTTTGGAACATATTTTTGTTTTTGTTCTTCTGTACCGTATAATGTTATTGGCATAGTGCCAATACCAGTATGTGCACCAAATGCAGTACTTAATGAGCCATTACCACTAGAAATATATTCACAAGTAATCATTGTAGATACAAATCCCATGCCCAGACCTCCGTATTCTTCAGGAACAGCAACACCTAAAAATCCAAGCTCTCCAGCTTTCTTCATTACCTCTTCGGTTAGCTTATAATCTTTTGCTTCAAAACGATCTCTATGAGCTACAATTTCACGATCGTTAAACTCTCTAACAGCATCTCGCATCATTATTTGTTCTTCAGAGAAGTCTTCTGGGGTAAATACATCTTCGCATTTAGATTCTTTTACTAAGAATTGTCCTCCTCTTAAAATCTCTTTTTCTAGTGTTTCCATACTATATTTATTACTATTTTTTTAATTTAAAAATTCAAAAATACCTGCAGCTCCTTGTCCTGTTCCAACACACATGGTTACCATACCGTATTTATTTTTCATATTCCTTTTTCTCATTTCATCAAATAATTGAACAGATAGTTTTGCACCAGTACATCCTAAAGGATGACCTAAAGCAATGGCTCCACCATTTACATTGATAATTTCTTTATTTAACCCTAATTCACGAATTACAGCCAATGATTGAGAGGCAAATGCTTCGTTTAATTCAATTAAATCGATGTCTTTTTGTTGTAAACCTGCTTGCTTTAGTGCTTTTGGAATAGCAGCTACAGGGCCTATTCCCATAATTCTAGGTTCTACTCCTGCTGCAGCATAGTTTACCATTCTTGCGATGGGCTCAATATTTAATTCTTTTACCATGTCTTCACTCATGACCATTACAAAAGCAGCTCCATCACTCATCTGAGAAGAGTTTCCAGCAGTAACAGTTCCGCCAGCAGCAAATACGGCACGTAATTTAGCTAATGCTTCTTTGCTAGTTCCGGCTCTTGGTCCTTCATCTTTAGTAACCGTATAGCTTTTAGTAGCTTTCTTTCCGTTTACATCTAGATACGTTTGATCTACAGTAATTGGTGCAATCTGACCTTGAAAACGATTTTCAGACTGTGCTTTTAAAGCTTTCATGTGAGAGTGATAAGCAAATTCATCTTGGTCTTGCCTAGACACTTTAAATTGGTTTGCTACTGCTTCTGCAGTATTACCCATTCCCCAGTAATAATCTTCGTGACCCGCTTTTACAGTATTGTAATTTAATTCTGGTTTATAGCCTGTCATAGGAACAGCACTCATACTTTCTGCTCCACCTGCAATAATACATTCTGCCATTCCAGCTTGTATCTTGGCAGTTGCCATGGCAATGGTTTCTATTCCAGATGAACAAAATCTGTTTACAGTAACTCCAGGAACATCTACACTATCTAATCCCATTAAAGAAATTAAACGAGCCATATTTAACCCTTGTGATCCTTCTGGCATTGCATTTCCGACAATTACATCATCTATTCGTTTTACGTCTAGTTGAGGAATTTCTTTCATCATATGCTGAATGGTTTCAGCAGCTAATTCATCGGTTCTTTTGAATCTAAACAATCCTTTCGGAGCTTTTCCTACGGCTGTTCTATATCCTTTTACTATGTATGCTGTTTTCATTTTCTTAGTTTCTTAATGGTTTACCAGTTTTTAACATATGCTGAATACGTTCTAATGTTTTACGTTCTGTTGTTAAACTTAAAAATGCTTCACGTTCTATATCCAAAAGATACTGTTCAGTGACTTTGGTAGGTTCTGATAAATCTCCTCCAGCCATTACATAAGCTAGTTTATTAGCGATCTTTTTATCGTGTTCTGAAATATAACGGCTAGCTTCCATAGAATCTGTTCCTACTAAAAACATTCCTAAGGCTTGTTTCCCTAATACTAAAACATCTTTACGCTCAGCTGGCTGAGTATATCCTGATTCTGCCATTAGTAAAGCATGTTGTTTTGCTTGCGCAATTTGTCTTTCTTTATTTACAACTACGACATCTTTTCCTTTTTGAAGTAATCCAATATCAAAAGCTTCATAGGCAGAAGTAGCTACTTTTGCCATTCCAATGGTTAAGAAATGTTCTTGTAAGACATTTAATTGAACATCTCCCTTATGGAATAAATCGGAAGCCCTTAAAGCCATCTCTTTTGAACCACCACCCCCAGGAATAACACCAACACCAAATTCTACTAACCCCATATAAGTTTCAGCAGCTGCCACCACTTTATCTGCATGTAGTGAAATTTCACATCCACCACCTAGAGCCATTCCGTGTGGAGCAGCTATTGTAGGGATTGATGAATAGCGCATACGCATCATGGTATCTTGAAAATATTTGATAGCATAATTTAATTCGTCATATTCTTGTTCAACAGCCATCATAAAAATCATCCCTATATTGGCTCCAACCGAAAAGTTAGATCCTTGATTTCCAATAACTAACCCTTGATGATTTGTTTCAGCTAAATCTATTGCTTTGTTGATTGCTGTTAAAACATCAGCCCCAATAGTATTCATTTTAGATTGAAATTCTAAATTTAAAATACCATCTCCAATATCTTGAATGACAGCGCCAGAATTTTTCCAAACTTCGTTTGTTTTTCTGATGTTATCTAGGATAATAAATGAATCTTGTCCTGGTTTTTTAAGATGTGATTTAGCAGGAATATCATAATAGAAAGTTGCACCTTCTTTTACAGAATAGAAAGAAGTTTCACCGCTTGCTAACATTTCTGTTACCCAAGTCGCAGGTTCTTTACCTTCAGCTTTCATAATTTCAACTCCCTTGGCAACACCTACAGCATCCCAAATTTGAAAAGGACCGTGTTCCCAACCAAAACCAGCTCTTAGGCCATCATCAATTCTGTAGAGTTCATCAGAAATTTCCGGAATTCTATTTTGAACGTAGGCAAACATTGCTGCAAAACTTTTTCTATAGAATTCACCAGCTTTATCTTTTCCTGCAACTAGCACTTTAAATCGATCAGCAACATTATCAATTGTCTTTGTTAATTCTAAGGTTTCAAACTTCGCAGATTTTTTCGCTCTGTATTCTAAAGTATTTAAGTCTAATGATAAGATCTCTCTTTTACCACTAGCGTTTTTAGTCATTTTATAAAAACCTTGTTTGGTTTTACTTCCCAACCAATTGTTTTCCATCATGGTATTTACATAATCAGGAATCACAAATTGATCTCTCATTTCATCATTTGGACAGTTATCTTTCACGCCATTAGCAGTATGAACTAGGGTGTCCAATCCTACAACATCTATAGTTCTGAAGGTGGCAGATTTAGGCCGTCCTATTACAGGTCCAGTTAGCTTATCAACTTCTTCAATAGTTAATCCCATTTCTTTCACAACATGAAAAAGGCTCATGATTCCAAAAATTCCAATTCTATTTCCAATGAAAGCTGGGGTATCTTTAGCTAAAACAGATGTTTTACCTAAAAATTTATCACCATACATCATTAAGAAGTCAGTAATTT
>CAZAIL010000096.1:0-8134 GCA_964485155.1 uncultured Flavobacterium sp. | reverse complement strand
CTGTTAATGCTTTGTTGATAGGTTCTTTTAAACCTAATTCTAAAAATGTTGACATTCTGTGTTTTTTTGTTGATCCACAGACGCCCACCTGCAAATCTTAATTTATATTACGACTTTAATTTTCAGTGAGTTAAATTTTCACCAAAAAACGTGCAAATGTATAATAATTTTGATAGAAAATCATGGAAATTAGTATTTACTTTTTTGCTAAAATTTCTAATTGTTTAACAACCTTTCTTGAAAATAAAGAAGCGTAACCATTAGAAACAAAACCATTTTTATTAATCAAAATAGTTCTCGGCATTTTGCTGGTAAGAAAAGAGTTTGCTTTACTATCTGAGTCCAGATAGTATTGAGATTTAATATCTAATTTTTTAATTCTGCTTTTATAATCTCCAATAATTTTAACTCCAATAAATTCTAAATTAGGGTGTTTTTTAGAGAAATATTGTACTCTACTAGCAATAAAATCTTTACTACTAAATTCAGGGTTCCAAAAATATAAAACGGTATTTTTATTTCTTATGAGTGATTTAATAGATCTTTCTGTTTTATTGTAATCGGTTACACTAAAGTCTTGTAAGACAAAGCCTTTCTTAATTTTTTTGGTATCTGTTAGAAGATTCGTTAGTAATTTTTTGTCCTTTAAGCTGGTGCTTAAATTTAAGTATGTGTCAAATGCTTGTGTATTAATGTCACAACTAGATTTTCTGTAAAAATGAGTGATTACAGTTTGCTTTAACATTGAGTTTCTAGAATTCTCATTATTCATTTCTGAAGCAATTGTTTTCAGTAAGCCAACAGTGAATTCATTTGAAGAAATATCGTGTCCTAGTGAATTTACTTTATTGTATAAATTACTGACTAAATATTCTCTATAAGCATAAAAGAACATCATTGAATCTTTATCTAAACTAATAAGGTTTCTGTGCTTGTAAAAACTACTATTTATATCAATGTGTTTCTTATTATCAACTATTGCTGAATGTGCCATAGGATAGTTCTCTATTCTTGTATAGAGAGGAAAAGTAAGAGCTATCTTTAAAATAGTCTTATATTTCTCTGACTCATATGGGTATTTAGAGATAAAATCATTAAATCTCGCTAATTTAATTTTTTCAGTAGCTGCTACTTTTGAACTAAATTTCGATGGAGATAATTCATAATAGGGATAAAACTCTTTTTCATCTTTTTCAGATTCAAGAAAACAATCTATAAGTATGTTATTTCTTTCTGCTCCTCGTCCACTAAAAACTAATGTCTCGTCAAAATCCCATGTATTTAAACGAATTAAGAGGCTGTCTTTGGGTTCTAAATAAACATATTGGTGCTCATTACCATGCTTAAAGTAAAAAAGACCTTCTTTTAGTAAAGGAATTTCTCCTAAAAAATTATCATTTTTATTTAAGTAGAATGTATCAGTGGCAGTTTCGTTTTCAAACAATACAACATAATTAGCTTTTGGGTTGATTATCTTGCCTCCAAAATAGGTGCTGTTACACTCATTTTCATTATTACAACTTGAGAAGAGTATACTAATAATAAGTGTAATTAGATAAATTGAGAGCTTCGTATTGTTATTTTTAAATTTCATTATGTAACAAAAGTACATTTCTAAATTAGCCTAGCTTGTTAATAGCTTGTTAAAAACGTCAGTATAAAACATTGAATTCTTATAATAAAGTCAGTAAAATAGACACTTAAAAATTAAATTTATGAGAAATAAAACATCTCCCATTTTAAATGAGAACATAAAATCAATTTTAGTATTTTTGCACGGAATTTAAAGAAAAAAATTAAAGAAATGTTATCAGTTTCAAATTTATCAGTACAGTTTGGTAAACGTATTTTATTTGATGAAGTAAATACAAAGTTCCTTCATGGTAATTGCTATGGGATTATAGGTGCAAATGGAGCAGGAAAATCTACTTTTTTGAAAATAATTTCAGGAAAAATGGATCCAACTTCAGGAAATATATCACTAGAGTCAGGGAAAAGAATGTCTGTTTTAACGCAAGATCACTATTCATTCGATGAGTATCCAGTTTTAGAGACTGTTGTTATGGGGAATAAAGATTTATTTGCTATAAAAACTGAGATAGATGCTCTTTATGCAAATTATACTGATGAAAATGCTGATAAAATTGGTGAGTTGCAAGTAAAGTTTGAAGAAATGAATGGCTGGAACGCAGATTCTGATGCTGCTGCGATGCTTTCAAATTTAGGGATTAAAGAAGATTATCATCATACTTTAATGAGTGAACTAGATGGTAAACAAAAAGTACGTGTTTTGATAGCACAAGCACTTTTTGGAAACCCTGATGTTTTAATAATGGATGAACCTACAAACGATTTGGATTTTGAAACAATCGCTTGGTTGGAAAACTTCTTGGCTAATTTTGATAACACTGTTATTGTAGTTTCGCATGACCGTCACTTTTTAGATGCTGTTTGTACTCATATTTCTGATATTGATTTTGGAAAGATCAATCATTTTTCAGGAAATTATACTTTTTGGTATGAGTCTTCTCAATTAGCAGCAAAACAAAGAGCTCAACAAAATAAAAAAGCAGAAGATAAAAAGAAAGAGTTAGAAGATTTTATAAGACGCTTTTCTGCAAATGTTGCTAAATCTAAACAGGCCACTAGTAGAAAAAAAATGATTGAGAAATTAAATGTAGATGATATTAAGCCATCTAGTAGACGTTATCCTGCAATTATATTTAAAAGTGAAAGAGAAGCTGGAGATCAGATTTTGAATGTTGAAGGATTATCCAAATCTTCACAAGAAGGTGTCTTGTTTAACGATGTACATATCAATTTAAATAAGGGCGATAAAATTGCCGTAATCTCTAAAAATTCAAAAGCTATATCAGCATTTTATGAAATTATTGCAGGTAACTTAAAACAAGATTCAGGGAAATTTGATTGGGGTGTTACCACGACACAGTCTTACTTACCTTTAGATAATTCTTCCTTTTTTAAAGATGGTAGTTTAAATTTAGTAGATTGGTTGCGACAATACGCACAAACAGAAGAAGAAAGAGAAGAAGTTTTTTTACGAGGTTTTCTTGGAAAGATGATTTTTTCAGGAGAAGAAGCTCTAAAGAAAAGTAATGTGCTTTCTGGAGGAGAAAAAGTTCGTTGTATGTTGTCTAGAATGATGATGAAAAGAGCGAATATTTTAATTTTAGATGAACCTACTAATCACTTAGATTTAGAATCTATTCAAGCCCTAAATAACTCATTAATCAATTTTCCCGGAACAGTCTTGTTCTCAACGCATGATCATGAATTTGCTCAAACAGTTGCAGATAGAATTATTGAGCTAACTCCAAATGGTATCATTGATAGAGAAGCTACTTTTGATGAATTTCTTGGAGATGCAAAAGTAAAGGAATTAAGAGAAAAAATGTATTCGTAATTTATTTTGGTTGCCTATTTTTTAGAGGGCTAATAATTTTTACATCACTAAATGAAATAGCTCCACGAATTACTCCATCAATGCTGTTTTTTAAGGCATCTATGATTTGAATTTTTAATTGTGATTTATGAAAAATCAAACTTACTTCTCTAGCTGGAGCAGGTGATGTAAACTCTCTTAAAAGTTTTTTGTCTTTTTCATTTAGGTCTAATGTATGTAGATAGGGTAGTAGTGTCATTCCCAATCCTTCTTTAGAAAGCTTTATCAATGTATCAAAACTTCCACTTTCTAATTGAAATCCTTTACTATTCCCTTTTTTATAAGTTCTACATAAATTAATAATGCTGTGTTTGAAACAATGACCGTCTTCAAGTAATAAAATGTCATCCATCTCTAATTCATCTGATTTAATTTGTTTTTTATTAAATAAGCGATGTTCTTTCGGGATTAAACCAACAAAAGGTTCATAATATAGAGGATATTCTTTTATAGATTCATTTTCTAATGGAGTAGCGGCCAGACCAGCATCTAAATGATTGTCTGTTAACTTTTTAATTATTTCTTCTGTAGTTAATTCCTCTATAATTAGTTTAATTTTTGGATATCTTTTCGTGAAATTATTTAAAAACATTGGTAATAAAGTTGGCATAACAGTTGGAATGATTCCCAATCTAAATTCGCCTCCAATAAATCCTTTATGTTGGTGAACAATATCTGTAATTCTAGTACTCTCGTTTACAATTACTTTAGCTTGCTCTACTACTTTTTTTCCAATGATAGTTAACTCAATAGGCTTTTTAGAACGATTAAATATTAGTACACCTAACTGATCTTCTAATTTTTGAATTTGCATACTCAGTGTTGGTTGGGTAACAAAGCTATGCTCAGCGGCAACTGTAAAGTTTTTATACTCTGCAACTGAAAGGACGTATTTTAATTGAGTGATTGTCATTAATAATAATTTTCTATAAATATATTAAAATCATCAATAATAATTATAGTATTAAAGTTGTTTGTTTGATAAAAAAAGGTGTGTAACCATTAATTACTGAAAGAGATTTTTTTGAATTTTATAAATTCCAGAATTTTCGTTTTTTGTGCAATTCATCTTCTTCTTTAGCATACTCTTTGGTGGAGATAACTTTTAAAAAAGAAGGGTGTTGTTCTATCGCATATTCGATTTTAGTGACGATATCGTTTATCTCGTCATTATCATAATCAATCTCTAGCGGTTCTTTAATGACCATTGATTGTAGTACATTTCTTTTTTTTATCATGAGGCCTTTTTTATCAAAAGATCTTCTGAAGCCGTCAATAACTATGGGTACTACAATAGGTTTATAGGTTTTGATTATATGAGCAGTTCCTCTTCTAATTGGTTTGAATGGAGTAGTGGTACCTTGAGGAAATGTAATAACCCATCCATCATCTAGTGCTTTTTTAATATTTGAAATATCAGACATTTTAACTTGTCTATTCACATTTTCTCCCGCACTTCGCCATGTTCTTTCTATAGAAATAGAACCTGTATATGCAAATATTTTAGGTAGAATACCTGATCGCATTGTTTCACCAGCAGCAATATAATATAAATTTAATTTTGGATTCCAGATATATCCTATGTTCTTTATTGAATCATCTCTTCCTTTTAAAGCAGCATTAAAAACATGAAACATCGCCGCAACATCTGCAAAATATGTTTGATGATTAGAAATAAAAAGAACATTATTTTGAGGTAAATTTCTTAAAATTTCAGAACCTTCAATTTGGAGATTATTAAACTTTCTATAACGGCCGTGAGAAATAACACCAAGAATCCTTATTAACATTTTTTTAATCCACAAAATATGTCCAAAAGGATTCTTTTTAAATAATGTCATTTATCTATTTTTTAATTACTTACGAAAGTACAAAAGTATTTATAGTTGAACTTTTTTTAGTGCCTCTTTAATTTCACTTAATATCATTGCTGTAGCTCCCCATATAATTGAACCATTTATAGTAAAACATGGCACTGTAGTTTCTTTCATATAAGAGGTAGTTATTTGAATACTTCCTATACTTTTCTCATCCAAAAGGTCGAGTACTGAAATTTCTATAATTTCGGCAACTTCTGAATTAACTTTAAACATTGGTTTTGTCTTTGTAACACCAATAAAAGGAGTCACTAAAAAATTACTTGGAGGTATGTAAACATCTGTAATTTCTCTCAGTATTTCAATCTTTTCTTGTAAAACCCCTACTTCTTCAAAAGTTTCTCTCAAGGCAGTTTGACTAAGATTGTTGTCAGATTTTTCAATCTTTCCTCCAGGGAAACTAATTTGATCAGAATGAGTTCCATTATAACTAGCTCTCTTAGTAAGTAATAAGGTAAGATTATCAGTATTATTAGGATAAAATAACGCTAGTACTGCCGCTATTTTTGGGTTTTTAGCTATTATTTTTTTGGAATCATAACCCAATCTCATTTTTGGAGCTAACTTAAATTGTGAATCTAAACCTCCTAATTGTATTTTTTTTAATTGATCAATATTCTTTAAAAATCTTTCAAATTTCATAGATTATTTTTCTTTAAAAAGAAAACCAAAACCAATCCTCTTTAAAAACTTCTTTTCAAAATCCCAAAAAAACTTAAATTGTCCAAATAAAAATCCAACAATAGGAAGTGTTAATTGGTATATCGGAAAAATAAGAATAATTCTTAATGGCCAGTATATAAAACCACTTGTTACTGTTTTGGATATTCCTAGAAAAGCAGTTACAGGATTTGCAACCCATGCGGCAAAAGAACCATTAATTGCAAAAACGATTAATATTAGTATGATTTGAATATTGGATGTAATCCCCCAACGTTCTTTTAGTTTTTCCATTATATTATTTGTGTTTGCAAAAATAGACGATTACATTATCATATAAAAACGAATCTATAGAAGATTAGCAAGAATATATCTAAGATTTTTTTTTATCTTTCAAAAATTAAATAATTTAAAATATACAGATGAAAAAATTGGCACTGCATTGGAAGATATTAATTGGAATGGGTTTAGGAGTAGCCTTTGCTCTTGTGATGACTAATTTTGATTTTGGAAAAGAATTTATAAAAGACTGGATAAAACCATTTGGCACCATATTTATTAATTCACTAAAATTAATTGCTATTCCACTTATTTTGGCTGCATTGATAAAAGGAGTGTCAGATTTAAAAGATATTTCTAAATTATCTAAAATGGGAGGAAGAACTATAGCCATCTATATTGTAACAACAGTAATAGCAGTTTCTATTGGCTTGGTACTAGTAAACCTTATAAAGCCAGGAAATTCTATTTCAGATAAGACTAGAACAGAATTAGTTGATGGGTATAGTGACAATACAAAAAAATATAAAGACGAAGCATCAAAACAAGAAGAAAGCGGTCCTTTACAAGCATTGGTAGACTTAGTACCTCAAAATATTTTTGCTGCAGCCACAAGTAATAGAAATATGCTACAAGTAATTTTCTTTGCTGTGTTTTTTGGCATTGGACTAATTTTAATTCCTGAAGAAAAAGGAAAAACTGTTAAAAGTTTTTTTGATGGTTTTAATGAAGTTATCCTAAAAATGGTAGATTTAATAATGCTGGCAGCTCCTTACGGTGTTTTTGCATTGTTAGCAGCTTTAATAGCAGAATCACCAAGTGTAGATCTATTTAAAGCTTTGGCATGGTATGCTTTAACTGTTGTATTAGGGCTAGCCTTAATGATCGTTATTTACAATATTCTTGTTTTTGTTTTTACAAAAAAAAGACCAAGCTTTTTTATGAAAGCTATTTCACCAGCACAATTACTTGCATTTTCTACTAGTTCAAGCGCGGCAACTCTTCCTGTTACTATGGAAAGAGTAACAGAACATATTGGAGTAGAAGAAGAAGTAGCTAGTTTTGTTTTACCTATCGGTGCCACCATAAATATGGATGGAACTAGTTTGTACCAAGCTGTTGCAGCTGTATTTATTGCTCAAGCATTTGGTATGGATTTATCCTTTGGTACACAGTTAGGTATTATTGCTACAGCAACATTAGCTTCAATAGGTTCAGCAGCGGTGCCAGGTGCTGGTATGGTTATGTTGGTTGGTGTGTTAGGTTATGCCGGAATTCCAGAAGCAGGTTTGGCTCTTATTTTTGCAGTAGACAGACCTTTAGATATGTGTAGAACTGTGGTAAATGTTACTGGCGATGCAGCTGTATCTATGCTAGTTGCTATGTCTATTGGTAAATTGGGAGAACCAAAAAAGAAAAATTGGGATGATAACTATGAAGTACTAAAATAACAAAGCTTTAAAAAGCAGACAGTATTTTCATTTAATTTTATTGAAATATAGTTAATCTATAAAAATTTCAGTTAAAATTATAGAATCTGATAAAAATTCTTTGTTTCATAAAAATAAGAACCAATTCATTTGTAAAAAAATTAAATAAAATTGCAAAATTTGTAGTTCAAAGCATAAAGTTCATTCAAATCCATCATCATCATTTTTGTAATTCGGCTCAGACGAAGTGAAAATGTATTGAATAAATTCAATATATTAAAAATCCGTTTGAGACAATCACACGGGTTTTTTCATTTCTAAGAACCTACAGATTGTTTTAACATAATTAAAAGACACCCGCTTTATCGGGCTATTATTACAAGCAAAAGGTTTTAAAATGAAAGATGTTATAACTATTTTAAAAG
>CAZAIL010000095.1:0-8202 GCA_964485155.1 uncultured Flavobacterium sp. | reverse complement strand
GTTGGACATTAAAAACAGCAACTAATCCCAGAGTAGTACAACAACTTTCCGAAGATCTTTCAATAGACAGAACACTGTCTAAACTTTTGGTTCAAAGAGGTGTTCATAGTTTTGAAGCTGCAAAAAAATTTTTCCGTCCATCATTAGGGGACCTTCATGATCCTTTTTTACTAAAAGACATGGATATTGCTGTTTCTAGAATAGAAACAGCAATTGCCAATAAAGAAAATATTCTTGTTTATGGTGATTATGATGTAGATGGAACTACATCCGTATCTTTGGTTGCGTCTTATTTAAAAACAATTACTACAAGTATTTCAACGTATATCCCAGATCGATATGATGAGGGCTATGGTATTTCCTACAAAGGAATTGATTTTGCTGCCGATAATAATTTTTCAATTATTATAGCCTTAGATTGTGGCATTAAAGCCATTGATAAAGTAAGCTATGCAACCGCAAAAAATATTGATTTTATTATCTGTGATCATCACAAACCAGGAAACAAAATTCCTGACGCCATTGCAGTTTTAAATCCAAAAAGAAATGATTGTTCATATCCTTACGATGAGTTGTGTGGTTGTGGAGTAGGCTTTAAATTGGTTCAAGCATTGGCTTTTAACAGAGGTCAAACAATTGAAGATTTAACGCAGTATTTAGATTTAGTTGCCACAGCAATTGCTGCTGATATTGTACCAATGACAGGTGAAAATAGAGTGTTAACATATTTTGGATTGCAGGTTATTAATTCGAACCCAAGAAATGGAATCAAAGCAATTATACAACAGATTGATAAAAAAGTATTGACCATTACTGATGTTGTTTTTATGATTGCTCCAAGAATTAATGCAGCCGGAAGAATAAAACATGGCAATGCAGCTGTTGAACTTTTAACTGAAGCTAACTTTGATCAAGCATTAGAGTTTGCAAAAAAAATTAACAACTATAACTCTGAAAGAAGGGTCTTGGATGCTCAAATTACAAAAGAAGCGTTGCTTCAAATTGAAAAAAACCAAGAAAAAGAAAAATTCACAACGGTAGTTTTTGATAAAAAATGGCACAAAGGGGTGATTGGAATTGTGGCTTCTCGTTTAATTGAAACTTATTATAGACCCACGTTGGTCTTTACTAAAAGTGGCAACAAGCTTGCTGCTTCTGCGAGATCTGTTAAAGGCTTTGATGTCTACGATGCTTTAGAGAAATGCTCAGAATTTATTGAACAATTTGGAGGACATAAATATGCCGCTGGCTTAACACTAGAACCTACTAATTATGCCGCTTTTAAAAATAAATTTGAAGAAGTAGTAGCCAGTAGCATAGAAAGAGAATTACTTATTCCTGAAATTACAATTGATGCGTCCCTAGAATTATCCGATATAAATCCTAAGTTTTTTAGAATTATTCAACAAATGGGGCCTTTTGGTCCACAAAATATGAAACCGGTTTTTACCACTACTTCAGTAAGAGATAATGGATATGGAAAAACAGTAGGCTCAGACAAAACTCACTTAAAGCTTAATATTATATATGGAGCTGATCAAAAAACATACAATGCCATTGGTTTTGGTATGGGTGACAAAATGAAGTTCATCGAAAATGATTTTGATATTGCCTATAGTTTAGATGAGAATGAGTGGAATGGCAATACCTCAATTCAACTACTTTTAAAAGACTTAAAGAAACCTTCTGATTCAGATAGCACCTTTTAAAAATTGTTTTTTTATTTTTCTTTAATCAAGTACATGTAAACTGGATAATGATCACTATACCCTCCAGTATAGGTTCCAAAAGAGAAACTTCTAAAAGGATATCCTTTATAACGGCCTTTTTTATTTGTCAAAAAACTTTTGTTAAACACTGCAGGATTGAACATTTTATAACTAGAAAAATCTTTTTCTCCTTGGTTTAATAATGCAGAGGTAATTAAGATTTGATCAAACATGCTAATATTGTCTCTATACCCCCCTGTATTATACCCTTTTTTAAACAATTTTTCAAAAGGATTATACAAATCTCCTTGAATAACATCTTTCTTTTTCCCTTTTGTCTTTAAAACTTTTTTAAAACTACTATTAATTGGGTCATCATTAAAATCACCTAAAACTAATATCTTAGGGTTTTCTTCTTTTTGCTTAATTTGATCAATAATTTTAGTGTTTTGATAGGCTGCTCTTTCCCTTAATGGTCTACTTTTCATTTCTCCTCCACTTCTAGAAGGCCAGTGATTTACTATAATGTGGATTAATTCATCATCTAAATATCCTGAAACTAATAATTGATCTCTGGTATAAACTTTTCTATTATCTCTATAAATATTAGGATTAAAAGATTCATGATGAGTTGGTTTAAAATAACGTTGTTGATACAAAAGCGCAACATCTATTCCTCTCTTATCGGGAGATTCATAGTGAATAATCCCATATCGTTTAGATTTTAATCTATCTGAATTAACTAAATCTTCTAAAACAGCTCTATTTTCAACCTCGCAAACTCCTAGAATTGCAGGACTTGTATTAGATTTATCTTTTCCTATTTGTGAGATCACTGAGGCCAGTTTATCAATTTTATCCCAATAGACTTTAGAACGATTTGCTCTTAACTCCATCATTGGGCTTGCCTCATCGTTTTTTGTAACGTCGTTAATAGTATCAAATAAGTTTTCAAGATTATAAAACGCAACTGTTCTAATAGTATAATCCTTCCCTTTATTTTGACTAAAAGCAATCGAAGAACAAAATATTGTAATTAAAAAAAGTGTTTTTTTCATATCAAAAAAAAGTTTTAAAGTGCAAACATAAAGAACTAATTTATAGCTTTCTATTAAATATTTTAATTTTAACAACTACATCAATTAATTTTTGGTAATTTTGAACTTTCTTAAGCAACATCTAATTTAAAATAACAAAGCAATCAATGAGAAAAATTATTACAACTTTATTACTCTTTTTTCTTGTCATTTTTAGCACAGTTGCTCAAAATGTAATTAAGGGAGTAGTTGTAGATAGCGAAGAAAACAATCAACTAAAGGGGGTGGCTATCAACGTTAAAGAGAATACGGTTAGTACTCTTACAAACGAAAACGGTGTTTTTATTCTTCAAAAATTATCCAATGGATCTTATGTTCTTGAGATCTCTTACAAAGGGTACGAAACACAAAATTTCCCTGTTGAACTTACGGGCAATACAATTGATTTAGGAACAATCTTATTATATGAAGATTTAACTGAAGAAGAAGATTTAAGTACAGTAACTTTAACTGATGATGAGTTAAATGATGATACTAGTGCCGCAGATAATATATCTGGACTTCTTCAAGCATCAAGAGATATCTATCTTAGAACAGCAGCTTTTGAATTTAGTTCTTCATTTTTTAGAATAAGAGGATTAGATTCAGAGAACGGAAAGGTACTTATTAATGGAATAGAAATGAATAAGCTCTACAACGGAAGACCACAGTGGAGTAATTGGGGAGGTTTAAATGATGTACTAAGAAATCAAGAGTTTAGTAATGGATTAAGAGCCTCTGATTTTACTTTTGGCGGGATTTTAGGTTCAACAAATATTAATGTTAGACCTTCAGAGCAGAGAACCGGTACCCGTATCTCATATGCATCTTCAAACAGAAGTTATACACACAGAGCTATGGCGACACACTCTTCTGGTTTATCAGAAGATGGTTGGGCATTTACAGTTGCTGCAAGTAGAAGAGAAGGAAGAGAAGGATTTGTAAATGGTACGATGTATAATGCTACTTCTTTTTTTGGATCTATTGAGAAAAAGTTTAATGATAAGCATAGTATAAGTTTTACTTCCATCACTGCTTTTAACAGAAGAGGAAAATCGGCTCCACAAACTCAAGAGGTATTTGATCTTAAAGGAATTCAATACAATTCTTATTGGGGAACCCAAAATGATAAAATTAGAAACTCCCGTATAAAAGAAGTATCTGAACCTATATTAATGTTAAATCATTATTGGGATATTAATGAGACGACATCTCTAAATACCAATGCTTCCTATCAAACAGGAAAAATTGGAAATAGTAGAATTGATAATAATGGAACTAAAGTTGATGGAGACGCAGTTGATGGAAATGGAAATCCATACATCGTTAACCTAGGTGCATCTAACCCAGACCCTACTTATTATCAAAAATTACCAAGTTATGGTTTAAGACAAGGCTATTCAAATATCTATGAGATTCAACAAAACTTCGTCAACGATGGTCAGTTAAATTGGAATAGCTTATACAACGCCAATGCGAACCCAAATAATAATGGAAATTCTTCCTACGCACTTTATGAAGACAGGAATGATGACACACAGTTTACAATCAATACCATTTTAAATAAAGATGTCTCTGACAATGTTAAGTTAAATGCAAGGGTACAATATACACAACTGACTTCTAAAAACTTTGCTGAAATTATTGACCTATTAGGTGGAAATGGTTATTTAGATGCGGATTCGTTTGCAGATACTTTTGATGAAAAACAAAATAACTTATTGAACCCATTAAATATTGCTGGAAATGGAGATGTATTTAAATATAACTTCAATTTGTATTCAAACGTTGTTGATGGTTTTTTTCAAGGACAATTTAAATTCAATAAGGTTGATTTTTATCTGGCT
The DNA here is from genome assembly GCA_964485155.1 of uncultured Flavobacterium sp. GTDB lineage: Bacteria > Bacteroidota > Bacteroidia > Flavobacteriales > Flavobacteriaceae > Polaribacter. The sequence goes on along the minus strand of CAZAIL010000095.1, from coordinate 3,570 downwards.
ACTAGTATTTCTAATACTTCTCATCAAAGAGATGGCTTATTTCAAAATGGTGGTTTTGTAGATAATTCATTCGGTAAATCTGAAGAACTAAACTTTACAAACTTCGGAACTAAGGGAGGAATGACCTATAAAATATCAGGGCGTCATATTTTTGATGCAAATGCAGGATATTTAACTAAAGCTCCAAACCTAAGAAACTCATTTTCAAATTCAAGGGAGAACAATAATACTGTAGAAAATTTAACAAGCGAGAAAGTACTATCAGCTGATGCTAGTTATATATATAGAGGTGCGTTCTTACAAGCTAAATTAACAGGATATTACACCAAAGTACAGGATGCAACTGAAATTTCATTTTTCTTTGCTGATGGTATTGGAGGAGACAATACTGCGTTTGTGCAAGAAGTTTTATCTGGAATTGATAAAAAACACTTTGGTGCTGAATTTGGTATAGAAGCTCAAGTAACACCTACAATTAAATTAAAAGCTGCTGGTAATTTAGGACAATATACTTATGACAACAATCCTAACCTTTACCTAACAACTGAAAATAATACTAGATCTCAAGATGCAGGTTTCGTAGATGGCCGTAAAGATTTTGGATCTTCTAACTTAGAAAATTATAAACTAGCAGCAGGACCTCAAACAGCTTATTCTGTAGGATTTGAATATAGAGATCCAGACTATTGGTTTGTAAGCGCAACAGCTAACTTCTTTGACAATGTTTATGTAGATATTGCCCCATTAACAAGAACATCTAACTTTGCAGATGATGGAGGAATTCCTTTTAATGATTATGATGAAAATATAGCAAGACAACTATTACAACAAGAAAAGTTTGATAACTATATGGTGGTAAACATGATTGGAGGAAAATCCTGGAAAATAGGGAGTCAATACATCAGTTTATTTGCTAGTGTTGGAAATATATTTGACACCAAGTATAAATCAGGTGGTTTTGAACAAGGTAGAAATGCAAACTACAGACAACTTAAAGAAGATAAGGAGTTAGACACTCCTGTCTTTGGTAATAAATATTGGTTTGGTAGAGGGACAACCTATTTCTTAAGCCTAAATTATAGATTTTAAAAAAAATAAAAAACTTATTAATACATATACTTATGAAAACAACTAAATTTTATGGCATAATATCATTTCTATTGATTGCCATTGCAATCGTCTCTTGTGTAGAAGATGGAGAGTTTGATGTGCCTAATGTAACTGAACAAGAACCTAATATTGAGGTAAATTCAAGTATTACGGCTATCAAAAGTGCCTTACAACAAGAATACAATGCCAGTGGTGATTTAATTTACACCTTTTACGAGAATGAAAGTAATCCTACTTATGTAGAAGGGTATGTTGTTTCTACCGATGCAGCAGGAAATTTTTATAAGAAAATAATTATTCAAGATAAATCCGAAAACGCTACTGCCGGAATTGAAATTATTTTGAACAAGACTTCTTTAAGTGAAACTTATGACCTAGGGAGAAAAGTATATATTAAATTAGATGGTCTAACTGTATCTTATGATGATGGAGAAAGCGCTAATTATATAAACCCAACAAATAATATTCCTGGAAAATATGTTTTAGGAGTTTTAAGTGGTGATCAAGTAGATGACATACCATCTACATCAATAGAAGATCATATTTTTAGATCAGCAACTGTTGTAGATATCATTCCTACAAACATCGGCTTAGCAGCTATTACAGGAGATCATATCAATACTATGATTCAACTAACTTCGGCTCAGGTAATTAAGTCTGATTTAGGCAAAACTTTTGCAGGAGAAGCAAATGATGAGTTTGATGGATTCAGAACTATATTTGAATGTGATACAGAAAAAACTATTCAGCTACAAACTAGTACGTTTGCAAGCTTTAAATCAAATGTTGTTCCTTCAGGTAAGGGAATGTTTACAGCTATTTTATCTAAAGACTATAGATCAGAATTTTTAGTTGTAATTGCCAATACTCCATCAGATTTAGCATTTAATGATTCAGAACGTTGTGACCCTCCAGTGTTAGATTGTGGAGTTGGAAATATTGGAGGAAGTGTTGTTTTGCTTAATGAAGATTTTGAAAACATCACATCTACCAATGATATCACCAATGCTGGATGGACCAATGTAAATGTAAATGGAGGAAGTACCTTATATTCTTCAAAAAGTTTTAGTGGAAATAGATATGTACAAATATCTGCTTACAGAAGTGATGAATCTCCTCTAGAAGCTTGGCTAGTATCCCCAGAAATCGATTTAGATGGCACAACAGATGAAGAACTAACATTTGAAACAAATACAGGGTATGATAATGGAAGTGCGCTTACAACATATGTATCGTCTAATTTTACAGGAGATGTAACAACAGCAACTTGGCTAAAAATAGATGCTGCATTATCTTCTGGCCCCTCTGGTGGTTACAACAGCTTCTCTAGTTCTGGATCTATCAATATTTCTTGTTTATCTAGTAAGGTACATGTTGCCTTTAGATATGAAGGATCAGACGGTGGAATAACAACTACCTTCCAAATAGACAATGTAAAAGTTACTGGAAATTAAACAGAAAATCTCAAAAAATAAAAAAAGCATCTCATTTCTGAGATGCTTTTTTATGAATATATATTAATAGTTAAACGAAAGTTTTGCATAAAAAAAAGCCTGAATAGTTAAGTATTCAGGTTTTTAAATTTTTATAAGAAAACTGTATTAGTCAACTAAAATAATTACTTTATTGTCTTTTAATTCTATGGTACCAGATGAAATATCTAAAGTTAGAACTTTATCATCATCTGTATGAGATACAATCTTACCATGCAAGTTATCTAATTCTAGATGTTCTTGAGTATGTACATGAATTTTTATAGTTCCTTGTTTTAAAGTAGATACTAGGGCTGCGTGATTATTTAACATTTGAAATTCTCCATCTGTACCGGGTACAGATATAGAATCTACATTAGATGAAAATAAGACTGCTTCAGGTGATACTATTTCTAAATGCATAGGTTTTTATTTAATTATGCTTCAGCTAACATTTTATCTCCTGCTTCAATAGCTTCTTCAATTGTTCCTTTAAGGTTAAATGCAGCTTCAGGCAATCTATCTAGTTCACCATCCATAATCATATTAAATCCTTTAATGGTTTCTTTAATATCAACCAATACTCCAGGTATCCCTGTAAATTGCTCAGCAACGTGAAAAGGTTGAGATAAGAAACGCTGAACACGTCTTGCTCTAGAAACGGCAAGTTTGTCTTCTTCAGATAATTCTTCCATCCCTAAAATTGCAATAATATCTTGTAATTCTTTATATCTCTGTAATAATTCTTTAACTTTTTGAGCACAATCATAATGTTCATCCCCTAAAATATCAGCGGTTAAAATTCTAGAAGTAGAGTCTAATGGATCTACTGCTGGATAAATCCCTAACTCTGCTATTTTACGAGACAGCACGGTTGTTGCATCTAAGTGCGCAAAGGTTGTTGCTGGAGCTGGATCAGTTAAATCATCTGCAGGCACATAAACCGCTTGCACAGAAGTAATAGATCCTTTCTTAGTAGAAGTAATAC
>CAZAIL010000094.1:0-8204 GCA_964485155.1 uncultured Flavobacterium sp. | reverse complement strand
TAATTTTCGGCTCATATTCTTATGGAGAAAATTTAGGATTTAAAATTGGCGGTGTTCCTTTCATGATTTGTATTAATTGGGCAGTACTAACAATAATTACTGCTGATTTGAGTAAATTAATTCATGAAAATAGAGTTGTTCAATCGTTACTTGGTGGATTTACAATGATGTTACTAGATATCATTATAGAAGTGTCTGCACCGAGGTTCGATTTCTGGGAGTTTGAAAATAATATGATTCCATTGAAAAACTACTTAGCTTGGTTCATCATAGGTAGTATAGCACATTATTTATACCACAAAATTGAGATAAAAACAAATAAGAAAGTATCTATTCATATATTTGTTGCTATCATTATTTTCTTTTTCACCTTTTTAATCGTTTAATGCAACAATACGACTACATTATTACTGGATCTGGAGTATCGGGACTCATGCTTGCCTATAGAATGGCTAAAGATTCTTTTTTTGATGATGCGTCAATTTTAATCATCGATAAAGAGAAAAAAACGACCAATGATAGAACTTGGTGTTATTGGGAAAAAGACAACGGAGAGTGGGATGATTTAATTTATAAATCTTGGAAAAAAATACTATTTGAAAGCAACTCTTATCATAATACAATACCGCTACAGTCCTATGCTTATAAAATGATTAGAAGTGCTAAGTTCTATGAGAAATTATGGGATTTTATAGCTACTAAGAAAAATATTAGTTTTATTGAAGCTACTGTTGTGAGCATTCAACAAAAAGCAGAAGGTGCATCTGTGAAGACCTTAACAAATCAATATCATGCAGTTAAGTTAATAAACAGTATTGATTTCAATCAAAAATACACACAACAAGAAGAGTTTCCTGTTTTATTACAGCATTTTACGGGATGGTTTATAGAAACTAAAAAAAATTATTTTGATGATTCAGTTGCTACCTTTATGGATTTCACTGTTGATCAAAAAAAGAATACAAGGTTTATGTATGTTTTACCAATAGCGCCAAACAAGGCATTATTTGAATATACCTTGTTTTCTAAAGATGTTTTACCAAAAGAAGAATATGAACGTGAGTTGCAAAAATATCTTGCATCAAAATCTATTACAGAGTATACCATTATTGAAAAAGAAAAAGGAATTATTCCCATGACTTCTTATAAGTTTTGGAAAGAAAACTCAAAAAATGTTTTACATATTGGAACTGTTGGAGGCTGGACAAAAGCCAGTACTGGATATACCTTTAAGAATACATCTAAGAAAAGCATAGAACTGATAGCTTTTCTTAAAACAGAGAATAATTTTATAAACTTCAGAAAGAAAACAAGATTTTGGTTCTATGACTTATTAATGTTGGATGTTCTATCTACTCATAATCATCTTGGATCTAAACTCTTTTCTAAATTGTTTCAAAGAAACTCACTTAAAAATGTTTTTAGATTTCTTGATGAAGAAACAAGCTTTATTGAAGATCTAAAAATTATGCTATCTATGCCACCTCTAAGATTTGTCTTAGCCTTATTTAAAAGACTGTTTAATTTAAAAAATTAAGACTTTTTACAGCTCATCCTAAAAAAAACACAACTCAGTATCTTATTATTTCTAGAGTATTATCATCGTTGCATATTTGCACCATGCTTAACAAGTGCTGAACTAATTTTAGTACAAATTTAAAACAAAAAATGATGAAAATTTTAGTAACAATTTTAACAACAGCCATCATGTTTGTAGGTAGTTTATTAACTTCAGGGAAACAAGAAATTACAGTAACAGTGGTTAATGCAACGACAGACAATGGAAAAGTATCTTTTGCTTTGTATGATCATGTAACTTTTATGAAAACACCTTTAAAAGGTGCTTCTGCAAAAATTACAAAGGGAAAAAGTACTGTTACTTTTAAAAACATAGCGCAAGGTGAATATTCTGTCATATGTTTTCACGATAAGAATAACAATGGAAAGATGGATTTTAATGAAAATGGAATTCCTTTAGAAGATTATGGGGCTTCCAATAATAATATGGACTTCGGACCTCCCTCTTTTTTGGATTCTAAATTTACTGTGATAGAAAAGGATGTAAGTCTAGAAATTAAGTTTTAAAAATCTAATTTATAATTAAAGAACTTTACTTAATTTTATAAAAGAGCTATTAATAAAGAATCATAAGATGAATACTCCAAAAAACATTGTGACCATAAGAAGTATGAAAAAAGGTTTTATCGTTTGTCTAAAACTCACCATCTTATTTGGCATTATTTTTAGTATTGTTTATCAACAGTATTCTTTGAAAGGAATTGGTTCAACATTCTTAGCTTCTGCCATGTTTTCTTTTGGAATAGGTTTTGGGAACGGGTTCATAAATGATTATTTAAATACTAAATGGGATTGGATAACTCAAACAAAACAAAGAGTTACTGCAGGAATTATTGGAACTATTATCTATACAATTCCAGTAGTTTTAGGAATAAACTACTTGTTATGGATTACTATTGGAGGTGCTGATTATACTATGTTTTTTACAGGCTCTAGACTTTATATTCATTTATTTTATTTAATTATTTCTTTTGGAGTTTCTTCATTTCTTCATGCCAAAGCTTTTATGACTAATTGGAAAATTGCCATGACTCAAGAAAGTACCAAACAAGAAATTGTGGCTAAAACAGAAACTGCAAAGTTTGAATCTTTAAAAAGCCAGTTAGATCCTCATTTTTTATTTAATAGTTTAAATGTATTAACATCTTTAATAGGAGAAAACCCACACAAAGCAGAGAAGTTTACAACAAAATTATCTAAAGTTTACAGGTATGTTTTAGAACAAAGAAACAAAGACTTAATACCAGTATTAGAAGAAATAAAATTTGCAAACACCTACATGGAATTATTAGGAATGCGATTTGAAGATGCTGTTAAATTTGAAATACCCTCTTCAATAACGAATGAAAATCTAAAAATAGTTCCTCTATCTCTACAATTACTACTAGAAAATGCAGTAAAACACAATGTAGTTTCTTCCTCAAAACCCTTAATAATCAGAATTTATGAGCAGGATAATTATCTAATCATAGAAAACAACATCAATCCAAAACAAGCAATAGGTCAGGGGACTAGAGTAGGTCTTAGGAATATTGTAGACAGGTATGGGTTAATTACAGATAAAAATGTAATCTTAGAAAATAATAATAAAATATTTAAGGTGAGCTTACCGCTCCTTATTAAAATGAACAATATGATTTATTCAGAAAATTTAGAAAATAGTAAATATATACGAGCCGTTGAACGAGTAGAAAAGTTAAAAGAATTTTATAAAAGCCTAGCTTCTTTTGTAATTATCATCCCTTTTTTAATTTTTATAAACCTACGATATTCTCCAGGATTTCAATGGTTTTGGTTTCCATTGATAGGGTGGAGTATAGGGTTAGTCTCCAATTGGCTAGCTGCTAATAATTATTCAATATTCTTAGGACGTAACTGGGAAGAAAAAAAGATCAAAGAAATGATGGACAACTCTAATGATAAATTTTAAGATTATGAAAATACCTTTCAGTAAAGAGCAACAATATGTAAATGCTAAAAAAAGAGTTAAAGAAATAAAAGGATTTTACTCTCATCTAATAGTTATGATGTTTCTACTTCCTTTTATTGTATTTATTAACCTGAAGTTTACCCCAAGCTATCATTGGTTTTGGTGGGCATTGTTTGGGAACTCACTTGGGTTATTTTTCCATTGGTTAAAAGTATTGGGTTTAGAATCTATAGGATTTGGAAAAGCCTGGGAAGAAAAAAAGATTGAACAATATATGAGCAAAAATAAATAGTAACTTAAAAAAACAACAATGAACAAAGAATATTTAAAAGAACAAAAGTATTTAAAGGCAAAGAAAAGGGTTAAAAAAATAAAAGGATTTTATTCACATTTATTTATATATATCTTGATCAATATTTTTATTAGTGGAATTATAATCTACGGATTAACTTATGATGGAAATGATAGTCTTTTAGAAGCATTCACAAATTTTGGAGTGTATTCTACTTGGTTATTTTGGGGTATTGGGATCTTTTTTCATTGGTTGAGTGTTTTTGGTTTTAGAAAACTTTTAGGAAGTTCTTGGGAAGAAAATAAAATTAGAGATTTGATGAAGCAAGAAGATGAAAGGAGCGCTAATATCTTAAATAAATAGAAGATGGAAATAGATAATAATGAACTAGATGGACAGTATTTACGAGCTAAAAAAAAAGTAGAAAAATTAAGAGAATATTACAGTCATTTAACAATTTATATAGTTGTGAATACATTGCTTTCTATCTATAAAATTGTAAAATACATCAATAGAGGAGAATCATTTGAAGAAGCTATTTTTGAAGGAAATAACTTCTCTCTTTGGTTTTGGTGGGGTATTTTTATTGCATTTCATACCTACAATGTTTTTTCAGAGAACCTTTTATTTATGAATAAAGATTGGGAAGACAAAAAAATTAAAGAATATATGAACGAGAAATAAAAAATAAAGATGAATGTAGTTATTATAGAAGATGAAAAACCTGCTGCTAGAAGGTTAAAAAGAATGTTACATAAATTAGGTGTAGTAGCAAAAGTTATGCTTCACTCTGTAGAAGAATCAATACATTGGTTTCAAAGTCATGAACAGCCAGACCTAATATTCCTAGATATTCAATTGTCAGATGGTTTGTCTTTTGAAATTTTTGAAGAAGTTAGCATAGACAGTGCTATTATATTTACTACTGCTTATGATGAGTATGCCTTAAAAGCATTTAAATTAAACAGTATAGATTATTTATTGAAACCTATAGATGAGGATGAATTAAAAAATGCAGTAGAGAAGTACCAACATCAACATCCTAAAAAGTTAGATCTTCAAGTAAATATTAATGAGATAAGAAAACTCTTGATAAACCCCATAGACAGAAATTACAAAAAGAGGTTTACAATTAAAATAGGGCAGCACATAAAAATTATTCATGTAGATGATATTGAATGTTTTTATAGTGAAAATAAATCAACATATATTCATACTTGCTCCAATAGAAATTACTTATTGGACAACTCATTAGAACACTGGCAAGATCAATTAGATTCAGCCTCTTTTTTTAGGGTTAGTAGAACATTTATAATTCATGTCAATGCAATTAAAGATATTATAGCTTATTCAAACAATAGACTTAGATTGGTATTGCAGTCATATACAAATACACAAATTATTGTCAGCAGAGAACGTGTAAAAGAATTTAAAAGTTGGATAGATAGATAATAGAATTTAATATCTAATAATTTGATTCTTTTCATATCTTTACAAACATAACTTAACTATTCAAATACGATGTAGTAGATTTGATCGTTTTGATAGTGATTTCTTAATAAAAAATAATGAAAAAAAATAGTTTTAGTTCTCTCGTTTTACTCGTATTGTTGTCAATTTACGGTTGTACAGACAGCGAGAAATTTGTAATTGAAAAAGGAAAAGTTGGTCATCTTAGTGCTAAAACCTCTATTCTAGAACTTTCAAAAATTTTTAAAAACGACTCCATAGTTTCCAAATTAAGCGAAGGGGCTTTAGGAGATAATTATTTTCAAGATGATGATGAGTACTTAATATATAGTAAAGAAGGAAAACACTTATTGACTATTGTTCCAAAAGAACAATTAGATTCTACATCAACTATTAAAAGCATTCAAGTTTTTGATGATAGGTTCAAAACTAATACAGGTTTAAATATCAGAACAACTTTTTCAGATATAAGAGCAAATAACAACATCAACAAAATAGAATCATCTTTTTCTTCTGCAACTTTATTTATAGATGAATTAAATGTCACCATAGCAATAGACAAGCAAGAATTAGGTTTAAAAGCATTTAGCAATCAAAAAGTAACTTTAGAGCAAATTCCTGATTTAGCTAAAACTAAATCATTTATAGTTTGGTTTTTCTAATATGTCTAAAAAATTCACAATCCAAAATACACCTTTTATAGTACCAACATCAGACGGTAAAATTATAGAAGAACATTTTGGAAATGCAACAGATGGCAATACCAAGATTAGTATTGCTCATATGATTGCTCCTTCTGGATGGAGTGAACCTTTTCAAACTCCAGAATTTGAAGAATACACTTACATTATAAAAGGCAAAAAACAATTTATTATAGAAGGTGAAACGATTATTCTAGAAGCAGGTCAGTCTATAAAAATTGAAAAAAACACAAGAGTACAGTATTCAAATCCATTTGATCAGAAATGTGAATATTTAGCAGTTTGCCTGCCTGCTTTTTCTATAAATTTAGTGAACAGAGAAAAAGCTTAAGTTTTTTTTCTAGCTAAATAAAATGGAAAATATATTAATAAAAAAAATGGAATAATGATTATTTCTACAACAAAAATATATTGAGGCCAATCTCCAAAAACATCCAATAATGTAGTAGCATCAGGTTTTCTATTCGTGTAGAAATAGTTAGATCCTATCATGTAGTTAAGAATAATCATTAAAACCATGTATACCTGCATTCCTACAAATGATTTAAACACACTCTTTATAGTTGGTCTCATGCCATATACTATTGTAGCATACAACATAAATATTACCAATCCGGCATGTACAAACCAGTATCTAAAATAAATGAAGTTTAGGTAATTGTATTCTGATGGAGTAACTAAAGACTGTAGAGTTCCTGCTAAGATTAAAAACAATAAAACTTCATATAATAAATATTTCCTAGTATAGGATAGCACTGGTAATATGATTGCTAAAAAACTACATAAATGAAGTGGTAGATCTTCTTGATAAGTAAAATCTGTTTTAAAAAAATTTAATATAGAACCAAAAACAACTATGAAGCTGATTGAAAAAGCAAGGATATTCCCTGTGATAATTTGAATTCGTTCAGACTGTTTTTTTGCCCATAATATTAACAAGCTACCAATTGAAATGGCAATCAATACAACCCAAAAATGTTGCCCAGAAAAAGGGATGAAATCGGTGTTTTCTGTTATAAAAAAATCGTTCAATTGTAAGATATTTGTTACAAGATATCATTTTTTTTTAATTTCTGTTTTTAGCGGCCTGTAAAGTGTTCTTTAAAAGCATTGCAATTGTCATGGGGCCAACACCTCCAGGAACAGGTGTAATAAATGCAGATTTTTTTGAAACTTCTTCAAAAGATACATCACCAAGCAAACGATAACCACTTTTTTTATTAGTGTCTTCAACTCTAGTAATACCAACATCTATCACAGTAACATTGTCCTTCACCATGTCTGCGGTTAAAAACTCAGGTATTCCTAAAGCTGCTATAACTATATCTGCTTGTAAGGTAATTTCTTTTAAATTTTTGGTTCTGCTGTGTGTAATGGTTACTGTAGCATTTCCAACTTTTCTTTTTTGAGAGAGTAAAATACTCATAGGGCTACCAACGATATGACTTCTTCCAATAACAACGACGTGTTTCCCAGAAGTCTCAACGTTATATCTATCTAATAATTCAAGAATTCCGAATGGAGTAGCAGAAATAAAAGTTGGTAAGTTTAAAGCCATTTTACCAACATTTGTTGGATGAAAACCATCAACATCTTTATCTGGATTTACAGCCATCAGTATTTTTTGTTCGTCTATGTGTTTTGGTAAGGGCAGTTGAACAATAAACCCATCTATATCATCATCGTTATTTAACTCTTCAATTTTGGATAATAATGATGCTTCTGAAGTATCTTTTGATAGTTCTAGAAGGGTTGATAAAAAACCAACACGATTACATGCTTTTACTTTGGCACCAACATAGGTCTTGCTAGCTCCATCATTACCAACAATAACTGCCGCTAAGTGTGGAGTTTTTTTTCCATCTTTTTTTAGTTGTGAAACTTCTAATGTAATTTCATCTTTAATATCAGATGAAGTCTTCTTGCCGTCTAGTAAAATCATTTTTTTAGTTTTCAGTTATTACTGCATTCCTTTCATCATTTGCATCATCTTTTTTCCACCGCCACCTTGCATCATTTTCATCATTTTACTCATTTGATTGAATTGCTTCATCAATTGATTTACTTCTTGAACAGAAGTACCAGAACCTTTAGCTATTCTCTTTTTTCTACTAGTATTTATAGAGGTTGGTGTCGTTCTTTCCGATGGAGTCATAGAATGGATAATAGCTTCAATTCCTTGAAAAGCATCATCATCTATATCTACATCTTTCATTGCTTTACCAGCTCCTGG
>CAZAIL010000093.1:0-8683 GCA_964485155.1 uncultured Flavobacterium sp. | reverse complement strand
CTAATTTTACACCGCCGCCTTTACCACGACCACCAGCATGAACTTGTGCTTTTACAACATACCAACTTGTACCGGTTTCTGTAGTTAATTGTTTTGCTGCAATAACAGCTTCTTTAGGAGTATTTGCAACAATTCCGCGCTGAATTCTTACGCCAAAACTATTTAAAATTTCTTTTCCTTGATATTCGTGTAAGTTCATGTATTCTTAAAGTTTAAAACGGTAGCAAAAGTACAAATTCAAATTCAAATTTTGAATAAACAGAATGATAAAAATGAGCTTATTTATTAAAAGGTTTTCTAAGTCTATATCTTTATTTTTAATCCTTTTTATCATCAATGGAATTGGAAGTTCTTTAATTGTAAAAGACATTTCTACTTTTATTTTAGAATTATCTACTTTAAAATTGATAATAAATAAAAACAATTTCTGAAGAGTCGTCATATCAGTCCTTTTTTTAATATTTTCGTAAGTGTAAATAAGATTTCATGGTTATTGCAAAAAATATACACAAGTATTATGGTGATGTTAAGGTTCTAAAAGGAGTTGATATTACTATTAAAAAAGGAGAGATTGTTGCAATTGTTGGACCATCAGGAGCAGGAAAAACAACCTTACTTCAAATTTTAGGAACTTTAGACACCCCCTTAAAAGAGGAAGATTTTAAATTAGAAATCAATGGGATTCCATTACAATATTTAAGTGACAAAAAAATTGCTTCTTTCAGAAATGAACATGTTGGATATATTTTTCAATTTCATCAATTATTACCTGAATTTACTGCGTTAGAAAATGTTTGTATTCCTGCGTATATTGGAAAAAAAGATAAAAATAAAACAGAACAAAAAGCAATAGAGATTTTGAAGTTTTTAGGATTAGAGACTCGAATTAATCACAAACCAAACGAGCTTTCTGGTGGAGAACAACAACGAGTTGCCGTAGCCAGAGCTCTAATAAACAACCCTTCAGTAATTCTTGCTGATGAGCCAAGTGGAAACCTAGATTCTTCCTCAGCTAAAAGTCTTCACAAATTATTTTTTGAATTAAGAGATCAATTCAATCAGACATTTATTATTGTGACTCACAATGAAGAACTGGCAAACATGGCAGATAGAAAATTAACAATGAGAGATGGTGTTATTATATGAACAAAACACTAAACGAGCTTATATACTTTCTTAAAAATCCGATTTTAGAAAAAGACACCAATCATAATTTTTTCTATCGATTCAAGATACTCCTTTCTCTTTTATTGATATCCATTACAATTTCTTTTTTTATATCTCTAGTCAATGGACTATTAACATCTTTGGGAGTTTTACAAGATATTATTCATATTACCGATACACTTTTTGAGGATTCAAATGGATTTGAAATTTTATTCCTCGCTGCTGTAATAGCTCCTGTTACGGAAGAAATCATTTTTAGGGGTCCATTGATTCTTTTCAAACAAATCAAGTTATTTAAAATAGCTTTTTATGCAATCGGAATTATTTTTGCGTATGTCCATCTTTTTAATTTTGAATTGACCACAAATGTGATACTTTTCTCTCCCCTATTAGTTGCGCCTCAGTTTTTCGTAGGATTAATTTTTGGTTATATTAGAATTCGTTTTGGTTTACTTTGGTCTATCCTTTTACATATTTTATACAATGGTTTATTAGTTTCACTATTTCTATTAGCAAGCAATGGCACTTCATAAAAAAGAGTTGAAAAATTTCTTAGATTTAAAAGTAGAAACGTACAATAGAAGTAATTTTATAGAGTCAGATCCTATTCAGATTCCACATCAATTTTCAACAAAAGAAGACATTGAAATTGCTGGATTTTTATCAGCTACAATAGCATGGGGAAATAGAACAATGATCATTAGGAATTCCAAAAAAATGATGGAGATTATGGATAATTCTCCATTTGATTTTGTAATGAACCATTCCAATAGCGAACTTGAAACTATCACTAATTTTGTACACAGAACATTCAATTCTACTGATTTTCAATATTTTATAAAATCTCTTCAAAATATTTACAAATATCATAAAGGAATGGAAAGTGTTTTAAAACCATTAAAAAGCGAAGAAAATTATCAGAATTCAATTGCAAATTTTAAAGATGTTTTTTTTGAACTTTCACATGAAAGTAGAACAGAAAAACATATTTCTAATCCATTGAAAAATTCTGCGGCAAAAAGAATTCATATGTTTTTACGATGGATGGTTAGAAATGACTCAACTGGTGTAGATTTTGGTATCTGGAAAACTCATTCTCCTGCTTTCTTATCTTGCCCTTTAGATGTTCACTCTGGAAATGTAGCTAGGAAATTAGGAATTTTAACTCGTAAACAAAACGATTGGAAAGCCGTCTATGAATTAGATACTAAACTTAGAGCTTTTGATAAGAATGACCCAGTTAAGTATGACTTTGCGCTATTTGGCCTTGGTGTATTTGAAAAATTTTAAAAAACATATCCGTAGCTTAAAAGTCGTTTTTTTCCATTAATTTAGAGGTTCTCAATCAATTACAATGAAAAAATATATATTTTTTGTACTCATAATTAGTTTTATAAGTATACAAGCACAAGACTCAAGAATTCCACTAGATACAACAGTTGTTACCAACAGTGAAGTAGTTATAAATGGTCAAAAAATAATCTATAAAGCGACCACTGGTATGCAACCTGTCTGGGACGATAATGGAGAAATAATTGCCTCATTATACTACACCTACTACAAAAGAACCAATATAAAAAGTAGCCCCAAAAGACCTATTATTATGTCATTTAATGGTGGTCCTGGTTCTGCTTCTGTTTGGATGCATATTGCCTATACGGGTCCGAAAGTATTAAGGATTGATGATGAAGGATACCCAATCCAACCCTACGGTGTAAAAGACAATCCTAATTCAATTTTAGATGTTGCAGATATAGTGTATATAAATCCTGTAAATACTGGTTATTCTAGACCTGTTGTTAAAAAGGGAGAAAAACTAGACAAATCTTTATTTTTTGGTATTAATGCCGATATAAAATATCTCGCTAGTTGGTTAAATACTTTTATAACTAGAAACAATAGATGGCAATCACCAAAATATATTATTGGTGAAAGTTATGGAGGAACTCGAGTTATGGGCTTAGCTGCCGAATTACAAAATAAACAATGGATGTATTTAAATGGAGTTATTATGGTCTCACCAGCAGACTATAAAGTTTTACGCACTGACTCTGCGCTTTCTTCCTCTTTAAATTTACCGTATTACACTGCAGCTGCATGGTATCATAAAATGCTACCCGATGAACTACAAAATAAAGATTTACTTGAGATACTTTCCCTTTCTGAGAAATATGCTATCAATGAATTAATTCCAGCAATGGCAAAAGGTGGATTTATTTCTGAAACTGATAGAAATGAAACTGCAGAACGAATTTCATATTTTTCTGGAATAAAAAAGAAAGTTGTATTACAACATAATTTAGATATCCCAAAAAACTATTTTTGGAAAGAGTTATTAAGAGAGAAAAATGGTCTTACAATTGGAAGGTTAGACTCTAGATATAAAGGTTTAGATAAAAGAATAGCAGGTGATAAACCAGATTATAATTCAGAGATTACCTCTTGGTTACATTCTTTTACTCCAGCAATAAATTATTATGTAAGGGAGCACTTAAACTTTAAAACTGATGTTACCTACAATGTTTTTGGACCTGTAAGACCATGGGACAATAGAAATGATAACGTAAGAGATGGATTACGACAAGCAATGGCTCAGAATCCTTATTTAAAAGTTTTAATCCAATCTGGGTATTATGATGGTGCAACTACCTATTTTAACGCAAAATATACTATGTGGCAGATAGACCCTAGCGGAAGAATGAAAGATCGTTTCTATTTTAAAGGCTACAGAAGTGGACATATGATGTATTTAAGAAGTGAAGATTTAAAAAAATCAAATGATGATCTGAGAGATTTTATTAAAAACAGTTCTTCAAAAGGTAAAGCCGCAAAATATTAATAGATTATTTAGAAAATGCAATATAAATATCCTGCTATTTTTTACTTTTTACTTGTACTAATAATTCCAGTTATAGTGCATCTTTTCCAGCTTCAACGGTTTAAAAAAATCGCATTTACAAATGTTCAATTTTTAAAAAAAATACGTCTAGAAACTCGGAAAAGCTCGCGACTAAAAAAATTACTTATACTAGCAACAAGAATTCTTTGTTTTTTAGCATTACTTTTCACATTTTCTCAACCTTATTACAGCGATAAAAAAAATGAAAATAAAAAACACAATTTTATCTATTTAGATAATTCTATGAGTTTAAATACTTCCAATGAAAATGGAAATGAACTCTTATTAGCAACACAAAAAATTATAGATTATGCATCGGAAAATGCTACCTACACATTCTTTACAAATGATGATCAGATTTCAAATATTTCTAAAAAAGAGTTGACTAGTTACTTAAAAAAAATAAAATTTAGTACTATTAATGGAACTATTTCAGATAAAATAGCTTCAATTGAATATGAAATAAAAAATAAAACTAATTATTCAAATGAATCAATATTAATATCTGATTTTCAGAGTTTTGAAAATATAAGTAATGATGAATTTACAAATGTAACTATCCCTTTATCTCTAGTAAAATTAAACCGAAATAGAAAAAATAACATTTCCATAGACAGTGTTTTTATCAAAACAGCTAGTATTGATAAAAACTCAATATCAGTTGTTATAAAAAACCAAGGAGAAACAAAAGAAAACATTCCAATTGCATTGTACAACAACTCCAAACTTATCAATAAACGCTCCTTCTCTATCGAAAAAAATGAAGTTAAAATAATAGAATTTCCTATTCTTAATCTTCAAAAATTTAAAGGTAAAATACAATTAACCTTCAACGATACTTTCTTATTTGATAACAGCTTTTATTTCACAATTAATACACCTAAAAAAACAACAGTTTTAAATATTGGAAGAACCTCTAATTCCTTTTCTAAAGTTTTCACTAAAGAAGATTTTCTATTCACTAATTCAACACTTGACAAACTTGATTATAATTTAATTCAATCACAACAATTAATTATCTTAAATCAACTAAAAAGTATTACGAATGTGTTAGAAACTAGTATACTTCAATTTGTGAAAAACGGAGGTCACTTATTAATAGTACCTGATCAAAACATTAATATCACCACCTACAACTCTTTTTTTAGTAAAATAACATCTGGTTCAATTTTTAATTACAAAAAAGATTCTCTAAAAATTACAGATATAAATTTTCAACATCCGTTATTTATTGGAGTCTTTTCAAAGCAAGTGACAAATTTCCAATACCCATCCTCTTCCTATAGTTACAATCACAATTTAGAAGGTAACAAAATTCTTTCATTTCAAAATAAAACTACATTCTTACAGGAAATTACAAACCCGTTTTCAAAAATATATTGGTTTTCATCTCCATTGGATTATAAATCCAGTAATTTTATTAATTCACCATTAATTGTTCCTACTCTTTTTAATATTGGTCAACAAAGTTTAGAGTTAGCAAAACCCTACTATATTCTTCAAGAGGAAAACACTATAGAAATCAATAAAAAAATTAAAAAAGATGAAATTTTAGAAATTTCAAATGCTGGTAATTCTTTCATTCCTTTGCAACAAACGTATTCAAGCAAAGTAGCTTTGACGACCAATGAAAATCCAAAAGATGTTGGTTTTTATGATATCTCTTTAAAAAAAGATACGCTAGCGACAGTCGCTTACAATATCTCTCCAACCGAAAGTTTACTGTCTTATTATGATCTAGATATTATAAAAAAAGAAAATAAAAATATCCATGTCTACAGTTCTGTAGAAGAACTTTTCAAGGAAATAAATGAAAAAAATGAAGTTCAATGGCTTTGGAGATTGTTTTTGGCAATTGCAATTGTATCTTTGCTGTTGGAAATTTTAATTTTAAAATTCTTCAAAACATGACCACGCTTTTTAAATCGGCTACTATCATAGATACTTCTAGCCCACATCACAAGCAAACAAAAGATATTTTAATTGTTAATGGAATAATTACTGAAATTGCCAATTTTATTCAGCTAGAAGCTTCTTATAAAATTATCAAACTAGCCAATTTACATATCTCTTGCGGTTGGTTTGATACAAGTGTTTCATTTGGTGAACCTGGTTATGAAGAAAGAGAGACTCTTCATAATGGACTAGAGGTAGCCGCAAAGAGTGGTTTTACAATAGTTGCAGTGAATGCAAATACAAATCCCGTTATCGATTCAAAATCTGATGTTCAGTTTTTAATTAATAAAGCAACTAATTCTGCAACTAAACTTTTTCCAATAGGAGCCTTAACCAAAGGGAGTAAAGGAATTGATATGGCAGAATTATATGACATGCAAGTATCTGGAGCAATTGCTTTTGGAGATTACAACAAACCAATTACAAATGATAACTTAATGAAGGTTGCATTGCTGTATGCACAAAATTTTGATGGACTTATCTTAAGTTTTCCTAAAAATAATTCAATCGCTGGAGAAGGAATCGTAAATGAAGGAATTAGTAGTACGAGATTAGGTTTAAAAGGATCACCTGCATTAGCAGAACACATACAAATAGCTAGAGATTTATATTTATTAGAATACACAGGCGGCAAACTTCATATTCCAACAATTTCATCAGCCATATCTGTTCAATTGATCAAAGAAGCAAAAAAGAAAGGATTACAAGTAAGTTGTAGCGTTACGGCACATCATTTAACTTTAACAGATGATGAATTAGACCTATTTGATAGCAAAGTAAAAGTAAGCCCTCCTCTTCGTACAAAAAAAGATACGAAAGCATTGTTAAAGGGTATAAAAGACGGAGTGATTGATATTATTACTTCAGATCATAATCCAATAGATATAGAAAATAAAAAAGTTGAATTTAGTATTGCCAAAGACGGAATTATTGGTTTAGAAAGTTTATTTGGTGTTATCAACACTGTTTTAGATTTAGACAGTAGCATTAAAGCTTTAACAACAAATCCTAGAACTGTTTTCGGTCTAGAGCCTCAATCAATAAAAGAAAATACTATGGCTAACTTGACACTTTTTAATCCAGAAGGAAATTATATTTTTTCTAAAGAAAACATCTTATCAACT
Organism: uncultured Flavobacterium sp.; assembly: GCA_964485155.1. Classification (GTDB taxonomy): domain Bacteria; phylum Bacteroidota; class Bacteroidia; order Flavobacteriales; family Flavobacteriaceae; genus Polaribacter. Next base: position 1,537 of record CAZAIL010000093.1, on the reverse strand, counting down.
TCTAAAAACTCTGCCTTTACTGGGAAAGAATTAAAAGGCAACGTCTACGGTATCTTTGCAAATAAAAAATTAGTGCTTAACTAAATATATGAGTGACATATTACCCTACGTTGTTAGACAACCAAAACAACCTACTAAAAACCCTTCCTTATTAGTTTTACTTCACGGATATGGAAGTAACGAACTTGATTTATTTTCTTTTGCAGAAGAATTGCCTGATAATTTATTAATTATTAGCTTGAGAGCACCTTATGAAATGGGTCATGGAGGTTATGCTTGGTATGCAATAAATCTAGATAGCGAAAATAATAAATTTTCAGATCTTGTTCAAGCTAGAGAATCTATGCAAAAAATTGCAACAACCATAGATAATTTAAAAACTCAGTATGCTACTAATCCAAACAATACTTTTTTATTAGGGTTTAGCCAAGGAGCTATTCTAAGTTATGCGTTAAGCTTTAATTTCCCTAACAAAATAGAGCATATAATTGCACTAAGCGGATATCTTAACACAGAGTTATTACCAGAAGATAGTAATCAAAAAATCTCTACAGATTACTATATCTCACATGGCTCTGTAGATCAAGTAATTCCTGTAGATTGGGCAAGAAAAGCAAGTCCATTCTTAGATTCTAAAGAAATTAAGAATGAATACTCAGAATATCCTGTTGGGCATGGTGTTGCTCCTCAGAATTTTTTTAGCTTTAAAAAGTGGATTGAAAATAGACTATAATCATCAAGTTATAACTATTTCAAAGAAATTATTTAATTATTTATAGCGTAATCTGCAATCCATCATAAGATAAAAAGACATTCTCTGGAAGTATTTTTTCTACATCTTCATGAAACCCTAACTTATGGCTAATATGCGTAAAATAAGCTCTTTTGGGTTTTATTTCATTGACAAAAGCCAAGGCTTCTTCTAAATTTAAATGTGTAGGATGTGCATCTATTCTTAATGCATTTACAATCAAAATCTCTAAATTTTCTAACTTCTTTTTTTCTTGATCTGACATGGTCTTTAAATCGGTAATGTAAGCAACATTACCAAACCTATACCCAGTGATGGGTAAATTCCCGTGCATAACAGCTAGAGGAGTAACCTGCACTCCATGTAATATAAAACTAGTTGAATCTATAGTGTTTTCAGTTAGTTTTGGTGCGCCAGCATACCTGTTTTCTGTTTCAAAAATATATGAAAACCTAACCTTTAAGTTTTCTATCACACGTTCCTGAGCATAAATAGGAACCTCCCCCATTTTATAAGTATAAGGTCTTAAATCATCTATGCCTGCAGTATGATCTGCATGTTCATGAGTAAATAACACACCGTTAATAGACTGTATATTTTCTCGTAACATTTGCTGACGAAAATCTGGCCCACAGTCTACAATGTAACGAATATCATTCCAGGAAATCATAATAGAAGATCGCAGTCTTTTATCTCTAGGATTATCAGACAAACAAACTGGGTCATTATTTGCAATCATTGGTATGCCTTGGGAAGTTCCAGTCCCTAAAAAAGTAATCTTCATAT
>CAZAIL010000092.1:0-8718 GCA_964485155.1 uncultured Flavobacterium sp. | reverse complement strand
ATAGACATGAGTGTTACTCTGTCTATACTTTTCATGTCTTTGAATTCTGAAAACGAATCTATTAATGCTATATTTTCCATTGCATAATCTTCTTAATATGTAATCTTCACTTTTGCTTCTTTAATATTGTCAAATGCTATTACAGCATTTTTCTCTACAGTCACTTTTCCTTTACCAATTGGTTTTGGTTCTCTTGTTTTCCATGTAAGAAAAATTTCTTTTTCGTTTGTACTCACCAAGGTTCCTTCTAAATCTTCTTCTTCTGTCTTTACCTTCAGTATCCTATTGATGTTTTTCAGATATTGCCTTTTTTCTGTTAATGGATGAGAAATATCTGGTGAAGTGACTTCTAATCCAAAATCTTCTTCTTCTCTATCTAAATTATGTTCTACATGTCTACTTATGCGCATACATTCTTTTACGGAAACACCTTTATCACCATCCACAACTACTTTAATTCTATTTGCTACAAGAAAGGATAATTCAATTAGGAATAAAGATTCATTATCTGAAATCGCCTCATTTACTAATTTTTTTATTAAATTTTGATCCATATCCCAAGATATAAAAAGAGGGGACTAGTCGTCCCCTTCTTCTTCGTTTTTGATAATTTTCGCTGCAAATATACTAACTTGTTACTTAATAACCAAATAGCTTTTTCTCAATTTTTTTTGTAAATTTAACAGAAATGAACCGTTATTCTAACGGTAGTGACCTAAAAACTATTTAAATATTTTTATTATGTATAAAATTTTAGTTCCTGTAGATTTTTCTAAGAAATCTGAATATGCGGCAAAAATTGCTGCTAAAATTGGTAGGGAAATTGATTCTGAAATATATTTGCTGCACCTAGTTGAACTTCCTTCGGGGATAGTAGATATGGGAGCTGGAAGTAATTTCAGCATACCTGAAAGCATGATGTATTTAAGAAAAGTAAAAGAAAAAATTCTTGACTTAAAAGCTAGTTTTTTTAATGATAAACAAATCGTTAAATATTCAATTAAATTTCAAAACCCTTATGAGGGAATAAGAGATTATATTAAAAAAATTAATGCAGACTTAATTGTTATGGGGTCTCAAGGAGTTTCTGACTTTGAAGAAATGATTATTGGCTCTAATACGGAAAAAGTTGTAAGAACCTCTTCAGTGCCTGTTATTGTAGTGAAAACTGATTCTAAAAAATTTAAATTTAAAAAAATAGTTTTTGCTTCAAATTATAAAGAAGAAGATAAAGTAGCTTTCAACGATTTTTTGGCTTTTGTAAAGCAATTTAATAGTGAAATTTATTTATTGAAAATAAATACCATTGGTAGCTTTGAAAGCTCTTCCGCTACCAAACAGAAAATTAATACATTTATAGAAGATTTCGATTTACCAAAAAACACTATTAATATCTATAACGATCTATCTGTTGTTAAAGGCATTACTAATTTTGCAAGAGATATAGATGCAGACTTAATTGCATTATCCACTCATGGAAGAAGTGGCTTGTCTAGCCTTTTTAATAGTAGTATTTCAAAAAGTGTCTCAAAAAATGTTTTACGTCCTGTGGTAACATTTAAAATTTAAATAATCTACTCTAAGATTTAAGATGGATTATTATTAAATAAAGCTTCTCGAGTTAGTGTTTAAAAGAAAAAGTTGTCATTAATGATAATTATACAAATAGCAAAATCCCAATCTTTGTAGATTGGGATTCTTAATGTTGGCCTACAAGGACTCGAACCTTGAATGTCGGTACCAAAAACCGGTGTGTTACCAATTACACCATAGGCCAATAGATTTTATAACGGGTGCAAATTTAAATCAAAGTTTTTATCCTACAAATGTTTTTATTACTTTTTTATTTTTAACAAAGTTTTATAATCTTAAACCGCTTAATACTGCTCTGTTAAACGTTTTATGTCTTATAAATTAGTAAATTCGCTCATACATTTAACAACCTATGACATCAGAAAAATTTAAAAAATGGAATCTCATCCTTGGATGGGGTACTTTTGCTATAGCACTTATCACATATTCTCTTACCCTAGAACCTACAGTTAGTGCTTGGGATTGCGGAGAGTATATTTCTACATCAGTAAAATTAGAAGTTGGGCATCCTCCTGGGGCTCCTTTGTTTCAAATGCTCGGTGCTTTCTTTGCTATGTTTACAAGTGAGCTCACAGAAATAGCTAAAATGGTGAATTTCATGTCTGCTTTAGCAAGCGCATTTACTATTCTTTTTATGTTCTGGACCACCACCAATCTAGCAAAAAAATTAGCGAATAAGAGAAGTGAAATAACAGAAAGCTCTTCCATTGCGATTTTAGGAAGCGCTTTAGTAGGGTCGCTAACCTATACCTTTTCTGATAGCTTTTGGTTTAGTGCTGTTGAAGGCGAAGTTTATGCAATGTCTTCTTTTCTAATGGCTATTTTATTTTGGCTTGGCTTAAAATGGGAAAGCGAAATTCATACCCCAAGAGGACACAAATGGCTTGTAATTATTAGTTTTGTTGTAGGCTTATCTTTTGGTGTTCATATTTTGTCATTACTTGTTATCCCCGCAATTTTTCTATTGTATTTTTTTAAAACATACCATACCATCAATTTAAAAACAACGGCAATAGCAACTTTTATTTCAGTACTTATATTGGCTTTTGTCTTTAAGTTTTTATTTCCATTTACATTGAAATTTTTTAGTGCATCTGAATTGTTTTTTGTGAATTCAATTGGATTGCCTTATAATTCTGGATCTATTATAGCTGGAGTTTTATTAATTGTTGGATTCTATTTTGGACTTAATTATACACGGAAAAAGGAGAAAATAATTACAAACACAATCATTCTTTCTGTCTTATTCATTATGATTGGTTTTTCATCTTGGTTAATGCTACCTATAAGAGCTAATACTAATACTACCATTAACGAAAATAATCCTTCTAGTGCTAGAGAACTACTAGCCTATTACAACCGTGAACAATATGGAGATGCAAATGTTTTTTATGACACTTACTATTCAAATACCTATAACAGAGAGGTTAATAAAGACAAGCCTTTACGAGATGACAAACCAAAATATGAAAAAAGAAATGGCAAATATGAAATTGTAAACAAGTACAAAGATGTATTGCCAAATACGTCAGATAAACACAAGGGATTTATTCCTAGGATGACAAATCCGGCTGCAGAAGAAATGTACAAAGCTATTGCCGGTATTCCACCAAATAGTACCCGAAGACCAACATTTGCAGAAAATATAAAGTTCATGCTCAATTTCCAATTTGGATATATGTATGGCCGTTATTTTATGTGGAATTTCTCTGGCAGACAAAATGATGTGCAAGGGCAATTAGACAAATACAATGGAAATTGGTTAAGCGGGATTTCTGTCATAGATGAAGCAAGACTAGGCCCTCAAACAAACTTACCTTCAGATGCCTTAGAAAACAAGGGTAGAAATATCTATTTTATGTTACCGTTCTTATTAGGTTTGATTGGCTTATTATATCAAATTAAATGGGATAAGAAAAATTTCTTTGTACTCTTTATGTTCTTTGCTTTTACAGGCTTTGCAATTATATTTTACACAAATCCAAAACCTTTTGAACCAAGAGAGCGAGATTATGCCATTGTAGGTTCTTTTTATATTTTTGCTATATGGGTTGGCTTTGGCGTATTAGCTCTTTATGAATATTTGAAAAATTTTGCCAATAAGAAAATGGTTGCAATTGCTGTTTCAGCAGTTTCATTAGTAGCCGTTCCAACACTCATGGGTTTTGAAAACTGGGATGATCATGATAGATCTAATCGATATACTACTCGTTTAAATGCTCAATCATATTTAGAATCTTGTGATCCAAACGCAATTATGTTTACCATTGGAGATAATGACACATTCCCTTTATGGTATATGCAAGAGGTTGAGGGAGTTAGAACAGATGTTAAATTAGTAAATACTAGTTTATTTGCTACAGATTGGTATATAGATCAGATGAAGCGCGCAACTTATGAAGCACCACCTATTCCTTCTCAATTAAAGCATGACGATTATAAATATGGTAGTTTAGATGCTGCTTATTATTTTGAAGAATTATTTCCAACATTAAAGGATTCAACACTTTCAATAAATGAGTACATGCAATGGATTGAAAGCAAAAATAAAGTTACTTTTTTTGATATTGATGGAGATGGTAATGAAGAAAAAGTATTACCTACTAGAAAAATAAGAATTCCCGTAAACAAAAAAAATGTTTTAGAATACGGAATAGTTGCGGCTAAAGATGCTGATAAAATTTTAGATTATATAGACATTGAAATTGGAAGAGGTGTTGCTAAAAATAGAATTCTTATGATTGATATTTTAGCAAACTTTGATTGGAAAAGACCTATTTATTTTACAGGAGGTGCTTTTGCAGATGAAGAATATATTTGGCTAAAAGACTATCTACAGCTAGATGGAATGGCTTATAAATTAGTTCCTATTAGAACTCCAATGAATGTTGAAAATCAAGACGGAACTGTAACAAAGAAAAGTCCGTTTGATATGGGCCGTATTGATCCTGAAAAAATGTATGCTAACATTCAAAAATTAGATTGGAGAAATATTAATGATGGGAAAATCTATTTAGACGAGCAGACAAAAAGAAACTCAATTTCAATACGTAATAATTTAATGCGTTTGTCTGATGCTTTTGCAGCGGAAGGCGATACTGTGAAAGCTCTAGAAATACTAGATCTCTCTATAGAAAAAATGCCAATAAGAGACTTTAGTCATTTTAGCTTATCTGTTGGATACCCAGAAATGTATTACCTACTAGGAGAGCCTAAAAAAGCCAGAACAGCTGCAGAAACTTTAATTAGAATTTTCAAAGAACAACTAATTTGGCTAGCAGAATTTCCTGCTGAAAACTCAGATTTAATCTTTGAAGAAATAGACAACAATCTGTTAATGTATCGAAATATTATTGCCACTCAAATAGATAGATTTGATACAGACGAAGAGTACAAAAGTGAGAAACAAGACGAATTTATAGAAACAGTAAAATTATTTAGCCATCTAATGCCTGAAGATTAGTTTATATGAAGTTTTACATAATTAAAATGCCTACAATAGTTCAGAGACTCTTTTCTAGTTATCGTTGGCATTTTTCTTCTGTTCCAAAAGAAATCTATCTAACTTTTGATGATGGTCCTACGCTAGGAGTAACAAATTTTGTCTTAGAAAAATTAAAGAAACACCAAAAAATCTATCTTAAAATACAAAAAGAAGGATATTCTTTAGGCAATCACACCTTTAATCATCTTAATGGTTTATTAACTAAAAACAATCGCTATATTGAAAATATTCAACAGGCATCTGTATATATAGTTAGCAAATTATTTAGACCTCCCTACGGAAAATTAAAATCATCACAAGCAAGATTATTGCAACAAGAAGGCTATGAAATTGTGATGTGGGATGTACTTAGTGGTGATTTTGATAAGTCTATACCCCCAGAAAAGTGTTTAGAAAATGTTCTTAAGAACACGACCAATGGAAGTATTATTGTGATGCATGATAGTGAAAAATCGAAAGATAAAATCTATTACGCTCTGCCTAGAATACTTGATCACTTTAGCCAGAAAGGATATCTATTTAAAAGTATTATTTAGAGGTACTGCTGAACCAAACCAATTAAAGTATTGGCATCTTGCTCTCCGGTTTGTCTCCATTTCATTTCACCATCTTTATAGATCATGAAAGTAGGATTTCCTTTAACGCGAAGCGCCTCAGCTAATGGCTCATTTTTTTTGATGTCTATCTTTATTACTTTTGCCTTATCTCCTAGAGCAGCAGCAACATCTCGTAAAGTATCTAAATTATTGTCTGCATCTTCCCAATCAAAATAGAAATCTATTAAGACAGGTTCTTCAGCACTAATTAATTCACCAAACTTTGTCATTTTTTAATCGTTTTTCTTGGGGGAAAAACGCAATTAACTGCGTTTTCTTGTCTACAAATATAACATTTCTATTGAATTGACCTGATTATCAGCCTTTTTTAAGCTCAATTACAGTAATTTCTGGCCAAATACCTACCCTTCCAGGAAACGCATGATAGCCAAAACCTCTGTTTACATTTATATATCTACCATACTCTTCATACAAACCTGCCCACTGCTTGTATACATATTTTGAAGGACTCCATTTAAACCATCCCGGAATTTCAATTCCCATTTGTAAGCCATGTGTATGACCGCTTAATGTTAAGTGATAGTTTAAATTATCTTGCTTAACTTCTGCCTCCCAATGCGATGGATCATGAGACATTAGAATTTTAAAATCGTCTTTACTTACTCCCTCAGATGCTTTAGAAAGATCCCCTGCTTGTTTAAAACTTTTCCCCCAATTTTCTACACCTACTAATGCAATTTTTTGACCATCTTTTTCAATATATCGATGTTCATTGCACAATAAATCAAAACCTATTTTTGGATGAATCTTTTTTATTTCTTCAAATTGAACTTCTTTTTCTTCTTTGCTTATGCCTCGAATATATTCTGCATAATCATGATTTCCTAAAACAGCATATTTACCATAAGGTGCATTTAGAGTCCCAAACATATCAATCCAATTATCCATTTCACTTGCCTTATTATTTACAATGTCTCCAGTAAATAATAACAAGTCTGAATGCTGATCATTAATCATATCTACACCATATTGAATCTTCTCCTTATTGGTAAAACTTCCTGAATGAATATCTGAAATTTGGGTAATAGTAAATCCATTAAAAGCATCTGGTAAGTCTTTAAAAGATAGTTGATATTTTAAAACTTTATAATTATAGCGCCCTTGTATAATTCCATATAAAAATGAAGCAAACGGAATTGCTGCCAAGCCCAATGCTATTTGTGAAATAAATTTACGTCTTCCTGAAATGGATTGGGTGGGATTAGTCCCAAGCCATGAAATAATTTTTTGAACCAAACGAACTATGTCTTCACCAAATAAGATTATTAAAATAAATACTTTAGGAATTAAAATGGTAATCACCATTCCTGTTGCCATTTGAAACTGTTTTGTCTGACCAGAACTGCTAGGTATGGCAAAAATAACATACAACAAGTTGAGGTATACCAAGAATACTATGCCTAACCAAACCCATCTAATTACCCGATTTTTAGTAACCGTTTTTACTGCCTGAAAAGCATAATATTCGATAAAAAAAATTAGTACAGAAGCAATCAATAAGGGGATAATCCATCGTAACATAATTAGTATGTTTTGTCTGCTCAAAGATACTTCAAAAAGAAAGCTCTAATTTTAACTAGCATGTTAAAGTTTTCTTTACAAAATTAGACACAAAACAGGAGTTTACATCAATCTTATTAAAAATAAAAAACATACTCTAACCCTTTTGAAACATAGATTAAACGATCCAATATGACCCTGCTAATAACTTATGACAATTTTTAGAGATTCTTTTTTTGGCAAAATTTATATTTTGTAGTTTTAACAATTCAATACGTAACTTCATGTCAGATAAAAAACGTCTTTTTTTACTCGATGCTTTTGCATTAATTTTTAGAGGATATTATGCCTTTATTAAAAACCCGAGAATTAACTCAAAAGGGATGGACACCTCAGCTATTTTAGGCTTTACCAATTCTTTGCTTGATGTTATCAAGCGAGAAAAGCCGGATCATTTAGCGGTTTGTTTTGACAGAGGCGGCAGTGTTGCTAGAACAGAGGCTTTCCCGGAATACAAGGCCAACAGACAAGAAACGCCAGAGGCAATTAAAATTGCAGTTCCTATCATAGAAAATATTTTAAAAGCAATGAAAATTCCTGCAGTTGTGTTAGCTGGATATGAAGCTGATGATATTATTGGAACCTTAGCTAAAAAAGCAGAGAAAGAAGGATACCAAACTTTTATGGTTACGCCTGATAAAGATTTTGCGCAATTGGTTTCTGAAAATATTTTCATGTACAGACCTAGGTTTGGAGGTGGTTATGAAACCTGGGGAATTCCAGAAATACAAGAAAAATTTGGTGTAGAAAGACCTGAACAAGTCATAGATTTTTTAGGAATGATGGGAGATTCTGTAGACAATATTCCAGGGCTACCAGGTGTTGGTGAAAAAACTGCCAAAAAATTCTTAGCGCAGTATGGATCTATGGAGAATTTATTAGAAAATACTGCAGACCTTAAAGGTAAAATGAAAGAAAAAGTTGAAGGCGCTAAAGAATTGGGAATACTCTCAAAAGAATTGGCCACTATTATGTTAGATGTTCCAGTAGAGTTTCATGAAGAAAATTTTAAAATGTGCATGCCAGATATTGAAGCTACAAAAGCAATTTTTAATGAGTTAGAATTTCGAAGACTTACTGATAATTTTGTAAAAACTTTTACCACGGCAACAGATACAACTAACACAACAACTTCTGAAACTTCTAACACAACAACTCCAACAGCCTCCAAACCACAGGGCAACCCAAATGGTCAATTTGATTTGTTTGCTGCTCCAGGAACTGGAAATGTTTCAGAACAAGAAAGTGTTCAAGGATACAAAACTATTGCAACTACTGATCATTTTTATCAGCACGTACAAACACCGCTCTCTAGAAAAATATTGCTCAAAAAACTACAACAACAATCTTCTGTGTGTTTTGATACAGAAACAACTGGATTAAAAGCACTAGAAGTTGAGCTAATTGGAATTGCTTTTTCTTGGGAAATTGGAAAAGGATATA
>CAZAIL010000091.1:0-8859 GCA_964485155.1 uncultured Flavobacterium sp. | reverse complement strand
CAGAACAAGAATTAAAAGAAGCTGGTGTAGATTACAAAGTAGGAAAATTTTCTATGAGAGCCCTAGGAAGATCTAGAGCAAGTGGAGATTTAGACGGGTTTGTAAAAGTATTGGCAGCGAAAGAAACAGACGAAGTTTTAGGAGTTCATATTGTAGGCGCAAGAGCGGCAGATTTAATTATGGAGGCTGCTGTTGCTATGGAATATAGAGCTTCTGCAGAAGACTTGGCAAGAATTTGCCACGGTCATCCAACCTATTCTGAAGCCATTAAAGAAGCGGCAAAAGGTGCTTGGGATGGAAAACCATTAAATGCATAAAACTTATTTAACATACATAATGATCGGAATTAATTTCCGGTAATTATTTTTTAATAACACAGCAAAAATCAGTTTGTATTTTTGCACCCGAAATGCAAAGAACAACTCGTACGTATTCAATTAAGTCTATTTCTAACCTCAATGAGAAATTATTGCGATGGGCGCAGCAGTATGAAACTTCGGTTTGGTTAGATTCTAACAACCACAACCAAGGGTACACTTCTTTTCATAGCATTCTTGCTGTTGATGAGTTTACAAGTATTCAAACAGATGTTGTGAATGCGTTTGAGAAATTAAAAGAATACCAATCTATCACACAAGATTATTTATTTGGCTACCTTAGTTATGATGTAAAAAATGCCACTGAAAATTTGACATCAACAAATAGTGATGGTTTAGGGTTTGCAGAACTATTTTTCTTTCAGCCCCAAAAAATTCTATTCGTTAAAAATGATAGCATTGAGTTTCAATACCTAACAATGGTAGGTGATGAAATTGACACAGACTTTGAAGCTATTTGTACTCAAGAAATAAAACAAAATAATACTGCTAGCACTTGTTTAGAAAATGGCGGAAACATTGTTATTAAACCAAGAATTCAGAAACAAGACTACCTTTTTAAAGTAGGTGAAATTTTAGAGCATATTCACAAAGGCGATATTTATGAAGCCAATTTCTGTCAAGAATTTTATGCAGAAAACACCCGCATTAACCCTTTAGATATTTACGAAGATTTAAATACTATTTCTGAAGCTCCTTTTGCCACGTTTTTAAAGATAGATAGTCAGTATTTATTGTGTGCATCACCAGAACGATACCTAAAGAAAGAAGGTGCTAAAATTATTTCACAACCCATTAAAGGAACTGCTAAACGTTTGGTTGATCTTCAAGAAGATCAAAAAACTGCCACAGACTTATCAAAAGATATCAAAGAACGATCAGAAAATATTATGATTGTTGATTTGGTTCGGAATGATTTGTCTAAATCGGCAAAAAAAGGAAGTGTTAAGGTAGAAGAATTATGCAAGGTGTCTTCATTTAAACAAGTACATCAAATGATTTCTACAGTGGTCTCTGAATTAAAAGACGAAGTGCATCTTATAGATGTAATCAAAGACACATTTCCTATGGGAAGTATGACAGGGGCTCCAAAAATATCGGCTATGAAAATTATTGAAACCTTAGAAGAAACCAAACGCGGGTTGTATTCTGGAACAGTGGGGTATTTTACACCGATGGGCGATTTCGATTTTAACGTGGTTATTAGAAGTATTTTGTATGATTCAGAAAAAAAGTATCTTTCATTTTCAGTAGGAAGTGCTATCACAGCAAAATCTATACCAGAGAAAGAATACGAAGAGTGCTTATTGAAGGCAAAAGCGATGCAATTTGTATTAACAAATTCTAACGAACTATGATTCCACATCAAGAAGAAAAACTTGAGGCTGTATATAAAAGTCTTACTGAAAAGCCAACCGAACAACTCTTATTTAACACATTTTTAAAAATGTATCCTGAAGAATGGAAACAGTTAAAAATTACCTTTTCTAAATTTAAGAGAAGTAAGCAATTTGGCAAAACTATTCCTTTACCAAGACCAGAAGAATCGCTTCGGAAAAGCATTAGAGTTTGGCTAAAAAAAACTAATGATGACTCATAAAGAATTTAATTTTCATATTTACAAAACTACTTTTCATGGTCAATATTGGAAAGCAAAAAACACAAAAGCTGTTGTAGTTTTGGCGCATGGAATGGGCGAATACTCAGGACGATACGCACATGTGGCCAAAAGATTAAATGACAATGATTTTTCTGTTGTCGCTTTCGATCATTTTGGACATGGAAAAACAACTGGAAAACGTGGTCACAACCCAAGCTTTGAGGCTGTTTTAGAAAGCGTTTCTATGACAATAAAAAAAGCAACGGAGCTATTTCCAAACACACCAATTTTCTTGTATGGCCATTCTATGGGTGGAAATACTGTCATCAATTATGCACTCAAAAAAACAACTACTTTACAAGGAATTATTGCCACAAGTCCCTTTTTAAAATTGGCTTTTGAGCCACCAAAGATTAAATTAGTTATTGGAAAGTTATTGCAAAAACTAGCACCGTCAATGACGATGGGAAATGAGATAAACCCAACTGATATCTCTAGAGAGAAAATAGAAGTTGATGCGTATATAAATGATCCTTTAATACACGCTAAGATTAGCCCTAACTTCTCTTTAACTTTTATTGATTCTGGAATATGGGCTATTGAAAACGCACCTAAACTGAACATCCCCATATTATTACTACATGGAACAGGTGATAAAATTATCGATTATAAAGGAACAAGGGAATTTGCCAATAATTCTGATCAAGCAACTCTAAAACTGTATGAAAATGGATATCATGAATTACAAAACGATTTGTGCAAAGAAGAAATGCTTGAAGATGTTGTAAACTGGATAAGTTCTCAACTTTAATTTCCATATTTTTGTATCCTAAATGCTCAAAAAATTTAAACATCATCTTCATCAAAACTTTCCTTTTCTAGAGGATGGCAAACTTCTTATTGCTATTTCTGGAGGAGTAGACAGTGTTGTTTTGGCATATTTATGTAGTCAATTAAACCTCAACTTTTCTTTATGTCATTGTAATTTTAACCTCCGCGGACAAGAAAGTGATGATGATGAAGCTTATGTAAAAAATCTAGCAAAAAATTTACAAATACCTGTGTACACCACCTCTTTTGAAACAGAAAAATATGCAACAAAAAATAAGGTTTCTATTCAGGTAGCTGCAAGAGAACTTCGCTATGCTTGGTTTTATGAGCTACTAGAAAAGAAAGACTATGAGTATGTTTTAACGGCACACAATACAAATGATAATTTAGAAACTTTTATTATTAATCTAACAAGAGGAAGTGGTTTGGAAGGTTTTACAGGTATTCCACCCATCAATAATAAAGCTGTGAGGCCTCTGTTGGCTTTTTCTAGAGATGACATTACACTATTTGCTATTAAAAATGAAATTGACTGGAGAGAAGATAAGTCTAATGCAAGTATAAAATATATTAGAAATAAAGTGCGTCATAAAGTGATTCCAATTTTGAAGGAAATAAATCCTCATGTTTTGGAAAGCTTTCAAAACACCTTAGAATATTTAAATGAAAGCCAGTCTATAATTAGTGATGCAACAAAAAATATTTCAGAAAAAGTTGTCACATATGAGAACAATTTACTGAAATTAAATTGCAAAAAACTAACCGAACTCTCAAATAAAAAAGCCTATTTGTATCAGCTCTTACACACCTATGGTTTTACTGCTTGGAATGATGTTGTTGATTTAATTTCTGGGCAAGCAGGTAAGCAGGTGTTTTCAAAAACACATCGATTACTAAAAGACAGAAACTTTCTGATTTTAACAACTAACACCAAAAATATAACAGAAAAGGGACCTTTTCTAATCAAAGAAACTAGCACTGAAATTTCACATCCAATTAACTTAACTATTCAAGAAACATCTGATGGTATTCCTGAAAATAAGCATCAAATCATCATTAACAAAGACTTGGTAAGTTATCCCTTATCTTTGAAAAAATGGCATCATGGCGATGCCATATACCCAATTGGAATGACGGGTAGCAAAAAAATAAGTCAACTTTTTAAAGACAAGAAATTATCGTTATTAGATAAAGAAAAAATCTGGTTACTTTGCGATGCAAAAGACACTATTATTTGGGTTATTGGCCTCAGGCAAGATCGTCGGTTTACAGTAAATAAAAAAACCAAAAATCGATTAAAAATATCGTTTATATCATGAAAAAATTAGGCACACATCTTCTGTTATTTTTTGCATTGGTTGCCCATGCTCAAACAGAAAATAATCCGGCTATTATTAGCACCTCTGTAGAAAAAATATCTGACACAGAATACAATTTAATATTTACCGCTAAAATCCTAGATCAGTGGCATATGTACTCTCAGTACAATCCAGACAATGCTTCATTGCCTATGGAAATTTTGGCTTCTAAAGACACTAAAGGGTTTGAGTTGATTGGCAAAGCAAAAGAGAGCAAAACCTATAAAGAATATAGTGGTACTTGGGGAAAAGAAGAGATTTTCTTTAAAGAAAAAGCACTAATTACGCAACGTATAAAACTCACAAATAAAGACATTACCAGTGTAAAATTAAACTTCTTTGCACAAGTATGTAAAGAGGTCTGTATTCAAATAGAAGAAGACTTTAGCTTTTCTTTAGACGGAAACACTATCGCAGATGAGCTAGTTGAGTTAGATGAAAAAAGCATCATACTCTCCAAGCAACTAAAACTTGATTTAAAGAACAAGGAGCTTTTAAAAGCTGATACAGACGGAAACACCCAAGAAAACAAAAGTCTGTTCACTATTTTTTTATTGGGTTTAATTGGTGGCTTACTAGCCTTGCTAACACCATGTGTGTTTCCAATGATTCCTTTAACTGTTTCCTTTTTTACCAAACAATCTCAAAGCAAATCAAAAGGAATTAGCAATGCCATTTTATATGGATTTTTTATTGTGCTCATCTATATTTTACTGAGTCTACCTTTTCACTTTTTAGACAGCTTAGACCCAGAAATTTTAAACACCATTTCTACCAATATTTGGTTAAATATATTCTTCTTTGCAATCCTAGTATTCTTTGCGTTTTCTTTCTTTGGATACTACGAGGTAACATTACCAAGTTCTTGGGGAGATAAAATGGATACTGCTTCTAATGTAGGTGGCATGGTAGGGATTTTCTTTATGGCGATTACTCTGGCTATTATTTCTTTCTCCTGCACCGGTCCTATTTTAGGATCTTTATTAGCAGGCTCGTTAACTTCTGACGGCGGAGCGATGCAATTGAGTGCTGGTATGACAGGTTTTGGATTGGCCTTAGCACTTCCTTTTGCCTTATTTGCCTTATTTCCTAATTGGTTAAAATCATTACCAAGTTCTGGCGGATGGTTAAACACAACGAAGGTTATTCTTGGTTTTTTAGAATTAGCCTTTGCATTTAAATTCTTATCTAATGCCGATTTAGTTGGGCATTGGGATTTCTTAAAACGTGAGGTATTTGTTGGAATATGGATTGTTGTTTTTATAGGATTGGCACTTTATATCTTAAAAAAAATACGATTTCCGCATGATGGTACCGATAAAAAACTATCGTTTTCTAGCATCTCTTTTGGTATTTTAGTACTTGCATTTGTTGTCTATCTTATTCCAGGAACTTTTAAAACTCCTACATGGAATTTAAGCTTGTTAAGCGGATTTCCACCTCCACAATTTTACAGTATTTATGAGCAAGAAAACGACTGTCCTCTTGGCTTAAATTGCTACAAAGGTTTTGAAGAAGGTTTGGCAGCTGCAAAAGCAGCGAACAAACCTATCTTATTAGATTTTACAGGATGGGCCTGTGTAAACTGTAGAAAAGTTGAAGAAAATGTATGGAGTGACCCGGCTATTTACACACTATTAAAAGACGACTATATTTTAATTTCTCTGTATGTTGATGACCGAAAAGAATTGCCAACAGCAGCGCAATTTAAATTTAAACGAGCCAACGGAAAACTTAAGGATATAGAAACTATTGGTGATAAATGGGCCACTTTTCAAACAGTAAATTTTCAAACGGCTTCCCAACCCTATTATGTATTGATGACAGCAGATTTAGAAATCTTAAATCATGCTGAACAATACACAGATAAAGACACTTATCTCACTTGGCTTCAAAAAGGAATAGTAAACTTTAAGAATGACTAATAAACGTTTACAGATTCTGAAAACAGGGCTACCGTGGGGATTAGGAATGTTTATCATCATGACGTTTGTTTTTCCCTATTTAAACAGAGAAGTGATCACTCTAAAAAAGATACTCATCGCTTTTCCTTTTTGGATGTTAGGCGGTCTCCTTTTTGGTTATTCTATGAATCGCTGGCTCCCCAACCAAAAATAACAGCTTATTTTTACATCGTTTTCGTAGATAAATCAATAGAATCCTAGTACTAGATTGAGTTTTTTGTAATTTCCCATATCAATTATTTTCTATATGGCATCCGCTTTAAATCTTTCCAAATTCAACGAAAATGTAGTCTCAAAATACCAGATATACAACAGTGTCTTTATGACCTTACCTTTTGATTCTATTAGCAATACAGGGGTCTTACTCCCGCTATTTCATGAGGTGTGTAAAAAGGGATTCTCACTTGGAGAAAACCCAACTCAAATTGTAGATTATTTTTTTAAAAAATACCAAGAGAACCCAACTGAAGAAGAAAAAGTACAGCTACTTTTTCGTTTTATACAGTATATAGAGCGTCAGATTGTATTATTTGATGCTATAGAAGATGCAGAATTTCCGATTGTAAATAATATGGATGGTATAGGAACCTTAACCAGTTCTAAAGAAGCTGCCTTCTCTCAAAACAAAAAAGAAGAATTACAGCAATACCTTAAAGAATTTAAAGTGCGAATTGTACTTACAGCACATCCAACGCAATTCTATCCTGGCAATGTTCTGGGGATTATTACAGACCTAGATAAGGCTATTCAGCAAAACGATTTACTACTCATAAAAAGTTTACTAGCTCAGCTAGGAAAAACACCATTTTTCAAAAAACAAAAGCCAACACCATATGATGAAGCTGTTAGTTTAATTTGGTATCTAGAACATGTTTTATACCATTCTGTAAGTACTATTTACAATTTTGTGCAGCAACATATTTATGATGGTGAAGTGCTAAATAATGAAATTATAGATCTTGGTTTTTGGCCAGGAGGTGACAGAGATGGAAATCCTTTTGTTACCACAGAAATCACCCTGAAGGTAGCCGAAAGATTGCGCCAGACCATTCTTAAAAACTATTATAAAGACATTAGAAAACTTCGAAGAAGACTTACCTTTAAAGGGATTGAAGAGATTTTAATACGCATAGAAAAAAGATTGAACAAGCACATTACAAAAAGCTATAAGGTTGTCAATTTTTCATCAAAAATTCTTCTAGAAGAGTTAATGAAAGCTCGTGTAATTTTAACTGAAGAACACAAATCGTTGTTCATTGAAGAATTAGATGATTTAATACACAAGGTTTCTATTTTCGGCTTTCATTTTGCCACCTTAGACATTAGACAAGACAGTAGAGTACATCATAATGCCTTTACCAAGATGGTAGAAGAGTTATTAGACACTAAAGACACTACTTTTCCATCCAACTATTTAGCATTGTCTGAAGCTAAACAAGTGACAGTACTCTCTGAAATTAAGGGAGACATAGATCCGAATCTATTTTCGGATGATATGTTGGTAAAAACACTAAAATCTATTCAGGCCATTAAAGAAATACAGTATAGAAATGGAAAACGTGGTGCCAATAGATATATTATTAGCAACAACCAAACTGCCTTAAATGTGATGCAAACATTTGCGATGCTAAACCTATCTGGTTTTGGCGAAACACTTCCGGTAGATGTGATTCCTCTTTTTGAAACCGTAGACGATTTGCAAAATGCAGAATCGGTAATGAGAACATTGTATGCTAACCCTTCGTATAGAAAGCATGTAAGCCAACGAAAAGACAAGCAAACCGTAATGCTAGGATTTTCAGATGGTACTAAAGATGGAGGTTATTTGATGGCTAATTGGTCTATTTTTAAAGCCAAAGAAGCACTTACCACAATTTCTAGAGAATTTGGTATTGAGGTTATTTTCTTTGATGGACGTGGTGGACCACCAGCGCGTGGAGGAGGAAAAACACATCAGTTTTATGCCTCATTAGGCCCTACCATAGAGGACAAAGAAATACAACTTACCATACAAGGACAAACCATAAGTTCTAATTTTGGAACCTTAAATTCTTCTCAATTTAATCTAGAACAGTTATTAAGTTCTGGGATTAAAAACGAGGTGTTTCAAAAAGATCAACTAAGTGATGCCCATCGTGTGATTATGAATGACATGGCAGCTACTAGTTATGAAACCTATGTGGCCTTTAAAAACCACGACAAATTTTTACCCTATTTAGAAAAAATGAGCACCTTGCAATACTATGCAAAAACCAATATTGGTAGTAGACCAAGCAAGCGTTCACAATCTGACACCCTAGATTTCTCAGATTTAAGAGCCATACCGTTTGTGGGGAGCTGGAGCCAGTTAAAACAAAATGTTCCCGGTTTTTTTGGGGTAGGAACTGCTTTAAAAAAATACGAAGATAGGGGAGAATTTGACCAGCTTATAGACTTTTACAACAACTCAGACTTTCTAAAAACATTGTTAGAAAATAGCGTCATGAGTTTAACAAAATCCTTTTTTGAACTAACCGCCTACATGGCAGATAACGAAGAATTTGGTGAATTTTGGAAACTTATTTACGAAGAGTACAAAACAACCAAACGCTTGTTGCTAAAAATAGCAGACCATAAAGAACTCATGGAAAACTACCCAAATGGGAAAGCCTCTATAGAAGCACGAGAAGATATTGTATTGCCTCTACTTACCATACAGCAGTATGCCTTAAAAAAGATACAAGAAATTT
>CAZAIL010000090.1:3241-8983 GCA_964485155.1 uncultured Flavobacterium sp. | reverse complement strand
GATAGAAACTTAGCTTATGAAAAATCTGTTCAATTACAACCACATATAGTATATTTGGCAAATTCTAGCAATGTAAAAGTTGGGGTTACCAGAAAACAGCAAGTTCCTACTAGATGGATAGATCAAGGAGCTCATGAAGCCATTGAAATTGTAGAAGTTCCAAATAGATATTTAGCAGGAATAACAGAAGTAGCATTGAAAGAACATGTAGCCGATAAAACTAATTGGAGAAAGATGTTAAAGAATGATATTGAAGCGGTAGATCTAAAAGAATGGCAGTATAAATTACGATCTTTTATTCCAGAAGAAGCTCAAGAATATTTTATTGAAAACAATACGGAGACACAAATAAATTTCCCTGTACAACAATATCCAGAAAAACCTAAAAGTTTAAACATTGTAAAAGAGCAAAACTATACAGGTAAATTAGTAGGCATTAAAGGACAATATTTAATTTTTGAAGATCAAAGGGTATTTAATGTCAGATCTAATGAAGGTATTGTTGTTAGCATAAATGTAACATAAATTAAAGACTACAAGTCATCAGATATACCTGAGTCAAAAATTTAAAAATATATGATAAATTCTAATTTTCTAAAAGTAGCATTGGCACAAATAGCACCTGTTTGGTTGCATAAAGAACATACCATTCAAAAAATTGAAAATGCTATTATAGACGCAGCCAAAGAAAAAGCAGAACTCATTGTATTTGGTGAGGCATTGTTGCCTGGTTATCCGTTTTGGATTGGATTAACCAATGGCGCAGCATGGAACTCATCTGTTCAAAAAGAAATTCATGCTCATTATGTACAAAATTCAATCACAATTGAAAAAGGAGAATTAGATACTATTTGCAAGCTTGCAAAAGAACATAATATTGCTATTTATTTGGGCATTATAGAACGTGCTCAAAATAGAGGCGGGCATAGTATTTATGCTTCCTTGGTATATATAAATCAAGAAGGAGAGATAAAATCTGTGCATAGAAAACTACAGCCAACTTATGATGAACGATTAACCTGGGCTCCAGGAGACGGACACGGATTACGGGTTCATCCATTAAAAAACTTTACCGTTGGTGGACTAAATTGTTGGGAGAATTGGATGCCACTACCCAGAGCTGCATTATACGGACTAGGAGAAAATTTACACATTGCCGTTTGGCCAGGAAGTGACCACAACACCAAAGACATTACTCGTTTTATCGCCAGAGAATCTCGTTCGTTTGTAATTTCTGTTTCTAGTTTAATGAACAAAACAGATGTTCCTAAAGACACCCCTCATTTTAATAAAATTGTAAAAAATGCTCCAGAAATCTTGGTAAATGGCGGTTCTTGTATTGCTGGTCCAGATGGAGAATGGATTTTAGAACCTGTGATTAATAAAGAAGGATTGTTTTATGAAACCTTAGACTTTTCTAAGGTCTTACAGGAGCGTCAAAATTTTGATGTAGTTGGGCATTATTCAAGACCAGATATCACTAAATTAGAGGTAAATAGAGAACGTCAGAGTACTGTTTATTTTAGTGATTAACCAGCTTTAGCTTCAATTACTTGTTGTATTATTTTTTCAACCCCCAAATTAGTATTGCTTTCGGTTATAAAACGAGCATTTTTCTTAATATCTGCATGAGCATTTTTCATGGCATAACTATAGTAGGCGGCTTCTAACATTTCTAGATCATTTAGATAATCTCCAAAAACCATGGTTTGCTCAGGAGTGATGTTCATCTCTTTTTGTAGATATTGGATGGCGGTTCCTTTATTAGAAGTTGGATTGGAAATATCTAACCAGTTTTTACCTGATATTTTCAATAAAAAAGTATCTTCAAATTGTTTAACTGAGGGATAAATAAATTGTTCTGAAGATACAGGATGATACAAAGCAATTTTTATAATAGGGGTCTTATGAGGTATTGTTGTTAAGTCTTTTACTATATCATGAGCACTATAATATTCTTGAAACATGCTGATGAAATTTTGATCTTCAGATTCAATAAATGCGGTATCCTCTCCACATAAAATAATAGAAGTATTATTGATGTTTCTTAAAGCAGGAATTAATTCAACTACTTTTTGTGGGTCAAACGTTTGTAAAAGAAGTGTTTTGTTTTCTCTTTTTATCACCCCACCATTTTCACCAACAATAGTAATTAGATTCTTTATTGGATAAAGTTTCTGAGCAATACTGTTATACTGTCTTCCGCTAGCAGCCACAAAATGAATTCCAAGTTCTTGCAGTTTGTTAAACTGTTTAAAAAATAAATGGCTAACCTCTTCTTTAGAATTTAGTAAGGTTCCATCCATATCAGAAACAATCATTTTTATGTTTGATAAATCCATTAAAATATTTTGCCCCAAAAATAAGCGAATCATTTTAAAAATAATAAGTGATGTTATTATTTAATTGCTAAGGATTTCTTTTTTATTTGTATGATTTCCCACACTAGAAAGCCATAAACAAGCAGGTATTGCACCATCACTAGCCACAAGTTTTCTTGCCAAGGATTGTTGGCGTATGCTTTATAGGATAAAAAAATTACAAAACTCCAGATAATAGGAAATCTGTAGTTTGTAAAAACAGCTAAGACAACCATTGTTGCCAAATACCAAGGATGCATTGTGGTAGTGGTAAAATAGTAAAAAGAAATTCCTATTAATAAAGCTGTTATGAGCTGTTGAGGTGATTTGTTCTTTCTAAAAAAGGTGATAATTAGTAAAAAAACAACAACTAAAATGGGAAGTATCTTTCCTATAATGGCAATTTCATTATAGCCTCTAAATAGGGTTCCAATTTCTCTAGCGATATAATAGAAACTTGCATTAAACTCAAAGTTTTGAAACCATAATCCAATAGAACTTGAATAGTTGCTGAGCAAATTTGAAGATATAAAAGGAAGAAATAGCAACACATTTAATCCGATGATTATAGCGCTAAAAGACAAGAATTTCAAAATTCCTGTTGTTTCTTTATTTTTTGTAAACCACTGATAAAACAAGGATAAAAATAATAATGGAATTAATTTTACAGAAACAGAAAGTCCAAAAATAAGGGCTGCTCCAATCCATTTTTTTTGAAGCAATACATACAAACTCCACACCAAGAAAAAAAGCATCACAGACTCAAAGTGTAAATTACCAGTTAATTCAATTATAATTAAAGGGTTTAAAGCATATAAAAAGATATGATGGACTGGTAACTCTAGCTTTTCTAGAATTTTTTTTCCAAAATAAATAATTCCTATGTCAGCTAACATAATTTGCAAACGCAATACAACAACAGACCCTACAATACTTGAGTTCGCAAAGAGGGCAGCAATAAAAAAATTTAATTGATTAATCGGTGGATAATTGGTAAAATGACTTCCATTTAAAGTACCCATTCCTGCATATAAATCAACTGCTTGCTTGATTGGTAAATTGCCCTTATTTATGAATGTTTCAGGTAAATAGAGATAGGGGTTCAACCCTTCTAGACTCATTCTACCATCCCAGATAAATCTGTAAAAATCTTGTGATAGATTAGGAATAGCAACTATAAACACCAATCTAAACACAACAGCAGTAGCTACTAAAAGAGTAAAGTTGTTTTTCTCTTTTGTAACGAGATACCAAAAAATGACAAATAGAATTAGATACTGAGTTATTAGCTGACTAAAATTTGTTCTGTCTAAGAAATAGGCCGTGAAAAAATAAAATAAACTACTAATACTGATAAGTAGCATTGTTCTATTTTTTTGTCGTCGTAACATATACTTAAACTCTAGAAAATATTGATTTCCAAAAAACATATCCAAAACCAAAGAATAACATCAAATGAAAAGGGAATAAGCCAAAATCACCCCCTTGATTTCCTACCACAAATGCACTATAGATACCAAAGGCAAAATAGAGCGTTAAGATTCCTTCAATAAGAGTGTTTAGAGAGATTTTTTTGTGAATGTATTTGTTCTTTTTCCAAGTGTCTTTTATGGTTTTAATATTAAACTTTGGCGTTCTTACAAAGTCACTTTTTTTACCAAAATGACCTTCTAAAACAGCAATGCTATTGTGTAAAGAAAACCCCATGGCAATAGAAAAAAAGGTAAAAAAAGTACCTGTGTATTTTAAGAAGTTTTTAAATCCTCCACCGTAACTCTTTTTAAACATAAACCAATAGCAGATAAAGAATATGATAGAACTTATTATAAAGAAACTAATCATGTAGAAATACGATCTTAAATGGGGATATTCATTTTTAATATAGAGCATAGGAATGCTTAAAACAGCCACTATTAAAATCATTAAAAACATAGAGCTATTTAATAAATGCAATACACTATGAATTTTTGTTTTTAGTGAAATATCTTTATTTGATAAAACACGTTTCGTCATTTTTTGGAAATTTTCAGCGCCTCCTTTATTCCAGCGAAATTGCTGTGATCTTGCAGCACTAATAATAACAGGTAATTCTGCAGGAGTTTTTACATTTTCTAAATACTTAAACTTCCATTTTTTTAGCTGTGCTCTGTAACTTAAATCTAAATCTTCGGTTAAGGTGTCACCTTCCCAATTTCCTGCATCTAAAATGCATTCTTTACGCCATACACCAGCAGTGCCATTAAAATTAATAAAATGACCTTTGCTGTTTCTACCAACTTGTTCTAATGTAAAATGAGCATCTAAAGCAAAAGCCTGTATTTTAGTTAATGTAGAATAATTTCTATTGATATGTCCCCAACGTGTTTGAACAACACCAATGGCTGCATTTTTAAAATATGGGATAGTTTGTAATAACCAATCTTTTTGAGGTAAAAAATCAGCATCAAAAATGGCAATAAACTCACCTGTTGCAATTTCTAAGCCTTCTTTTAAAGCACCAGCTTTAAAACCTTGTCTGTTGCTTCTTTGGATATGTTGTATGTTAATTCCTGTTTTTTGAAGTTTTTTTATATGCTTTTCAGTAGTTACAATAGACTCATCTGTAGAGTCATCCAATACTTGTATTTCTAACTTTTCTCTTGGATATTCTAATGTTACAATATTGTCTAACAAACGCTCCATTACGTACATTTCATTATACACAGGAAGTTGGATAGTAACTTTAGGAATTTCTTTTGAATTTGTGAAATCAAATTTTGGTGAAGTATCTTCTTTCTTTTGAGCACTTCTATAGTTAAACAATAGATTTAGCTGTGCCAACGCATACATAAAGATGAGAATGAGCGCTAAAGAATAAATGGTAATTATGATGTATTCTAGAACCATTATTTTACACTGTATTTAAAAATCCAGCCTAAGATTTTTACACCAGCAAATATAGTGCCTTTTAGAGTTCCTGAAACTTTAGAAACACCAATTCTATTTCTATATTTCATAGGAACTTCTAGATATGAAAAATGCTGTTTAATTGCTTTTAATTGCATTTCTATGGTCCATCCGTAGGTTTTGTCTTCCATCTTTAGTTGAAGCAATTTTTGGTATTTAATAGCTCTAAATGGCCCTAAGTCTGTGAATTTTGCACCAAAGAAAACTTTCATTAAAAAAGTTGCCAACCAATTTCCAAACACTTGTTGTGGTGTCATAGAACCAGTTTCTCTTAATTCTTTTACTCGTGATCCAATTACAAAATCTATGTTGTCATCTATTATTGGAGCAACAAGCTCTTTTAGTTGTTCCGGATAATCAGAATAATCACCATCTAAGAAAACAATAATATCTGGCTGCTGAGATGTTTTTAAATTAGAAATATATTCCATTCCTT
>CAZAIL010000090.1:0-3141 GCA_964485155.1 uncultured Flavobacterium sp. | reverse complement strand
CCTACTCCTAAAATTAGAATTGTTAGGCTTAGTATAATCAAATTTTTACGTTTTCTATTTGGATCTACAGAACATTGATTTTGTTTTTTTCTAAAAGCGTAAACTCCATATACTCCAATTATAACGGCAATTCCTCTTAAAATAAACGAACCTGTACCAGTACTTCCATCTTGTTCATAGAAAAAGTCTGCAAAGGAAATAGCATAAACACCGCCCATGAGACCAAACATAAATAATACAGCAGGAGCTACACAACAAAGTATTCCTGCTAAAGCAGCACTTAATGAGTATTTTAAACTCCATTTAATGAGGTTTGGTTGTTTTTTTTGAGACATTTTTAAATTTTTATGAGTTGATTAATTTTATAGCTTAATGAAAAAAACTGAAATAAATATATTAAAACGTAAATTTAGCAAAACTCAATACATTTAATTCTTAAAATAATAATAAATAACTATTTTAAAATTTGAAAATGAAATCAATTTTCTACTTTCGTTTTATGCCTATAATTAAACAATACTATTTTTAGAATTAATAAAAAAACAAAAAATGATTGTTACTAAAGTCAAAATTATTTCAATAATTTTTATATCCATTTTCATAATAAGTTGCAAAAAAGTCAACAAAAAAACTCAAAACCAATTACCTTCTCTTGAAGGAAAAAAAATTTTAATGGTTTATGGTGGTTGGAATGGTCATCAGCCAGCTGTGTTTGTTGCTAAAGTTTCAAAATGGTTAGAAGCTGCAGGTGCTCAAATAACACTATCAGATTCTTTGGGTGTTTACACGAATAAAAAAATAATGGATGCTACAGATTTGATTATTCAGTATTGGACAATGGGAGAAATCACCAAAGAACAATTTCGTGGATTAGAGAATGCCATAAAAAGAGGGGTCGGTCTTGCTGGATGTCATGGTGGTCTTGGAGATTCATTTAGGAATAACCCTGAATATCAATATATGATTGGAGGGCAATGGGTTGAGCACCCCGGTGGAAAAATTGATTATTCAGTAACCATTCTAGAAACCGATGATCCAATTTCAAGCGGAATAAAAGATTTTGAGATACAAGATACCGAACAATACTATATGCACATAGATCCTAATACAAAAGTATTGGCTACTACCAGATTTACAGATAGTGTTCACTCATGGATAAAAGACCGTGTGATGCCAGTTGCATGGAAAACATATTATGGTACCGGTAGAGTATTCTACCTGTCGATAGGTCATGACCCAAAAGATTTTAACACTCTAGAAGCAAAAGAACTCCTTTTAAGAGGGATTAGATGGGCAAGTGGTAGTAAATATGAACCCAAAGAAAGCACATTGAATGCTTTTTACGAATGATTGAATAATATAGTTAAATGATTTTTTTGATTATTTTTTACCTAGAGGATATATTTCCTGGTCAATAAAACCCTTCGGAAAATTTTCATCGTTGTTAAAACCCAATTCAATATCACGACCAGTTGAAGGAATATAATTGGTTTTAAAAAGATAATCCCAAATACTTAATGTTAGTCCAAAATTAACGCCAAATTTATTGGGCACCTTCTTTCCATGATGCCAAATATGCATCTGAGGATTGTTAAAAATATACTTAAAAACTCCTAAGGGAATGGAAATATTACTGTGGTTAAAATGTCCCATAGCTAAAGTGAATAAATGGACTAAAATAAAATCATCTATTCCAAAACCAATCAATGCCAGCGGAATATATTCTAGAGTTCTGTATACGATTGTCTCCATCCAATGATACCTGAGATGAGCTGCAAAGCCCATTTCTTTTACAGAATGATGGACTTTATGAAAATTCCATAAAAAAGGAACCCTATGCAATAATCTATGAATAAAGTATTGAATAAAATCTCGCAGTAAAAAAAGAATAAACAACTGACTCCAATAAGGGAATGTTTCTATGTTAAGAAAGGCGAGATTATTAATGCCAATGGACATTAGTACATCATTAAAAAATACAACAGCAACATTAGAAACAGCATTGTATACAATTAAGGAGAATAGGAAAAAATTAAAAAACATATAGAAACCATCTAGCCAAAAATCTTTTCTAATATTTTTTTGATTTTTTCGCCAAGGAATTAAAACTTCTAAACTCCAAAAAACCAATGAAATACCAATAAGCCAATAGAAATAATTACCCCAATGTGGATTCATAACTTCTCTTACCAAATACTGGTAGTAACCAGAGAAAGATTGTTGAAAAATGTCTAAGTATGTATCCATTTTAGATAAAAATAGTTTGTTTAAAAATTAGCAACATCCACCACCATCGTAATGGAAGGTAGCTTCAGAAAAATAAATATCATCTCTTTCTAAAGCCTGCAATGCTGCGGCTGTTTTATCACAAATTGCCAGTGGTTGATTTTTCAATAAGGTATGTCCAACGCCATCATCAAAATAAGCAGAATCTCCATAATATATTGCTGCTTTACCTGTAAAAATACACGGGCCATCTTCTGGCATTGGATCTTTAATGGCAGCAACTTCTATAGATTCTATATAAATTAATTCATCTGTGGGGTAATTCTTTGGATCTAAGATTCTATAGGGTTTACGAGCTCTAATCTCAATGGTTCCAAAACCAGCATCAGTCAGTGCTTTTACATACGCTGCAATTGGTAAACTTCCACTCAAACACAAGGCACGTAAACGATCATCGTTTCGCAGCTCATCGTTCATGGGTTGTTCGCAGGTAGGATCACTCATCACCAAACGGCCATGAGGTTTTAGCACTCGATACATTTCTGAAACAGCCTTTTTTAAGTCGTCAGATTTAAAGATATTGAACAGACAGTTTTGGGCCGCCACATCTATAGAATTGTCTTCTACAGGAAGGTTCATAGCATCCCCTTTACGAAGCGTGACAAAATCACTTTTAAACCAAGGATTCATTGCTTCGGCCTCAACAAAATTCTTACGAGAAGCCTCCAACATTTCATCGACAACATCCAGCCCAATAACACCTCCTTTTTGACGATTAAAATAAGCAAATTGTAACAATTCCATTCCTCCACCTACACCAACATAAAGCATTTTGGGGTTGTTCGTTAAATCTCGAGCATGCACAGTAGAACCACATCCGTAGTTCATTTCTTGCATAATTCTTGGAATTTTTAA
>CAZAIL010000089.1:3982-9088 GCA_964485155.1 uncultured Flavobacterium sp. | reverse complement strand
TATACCCTTTTAAATTGACTTTATGGGAAATTAATTTTCCTCTTGCTGTATTTACAACAACCTACTTCATAGCAACACTTTTAACAACATTTTTAATGTATCAATCGCCACCTGAACGTTCTATATCGTTTTAAATAAGAATCTCTAGAAAATGATTTCTACGAACTAAAATCATCTGCTTAAAAGCATTCTTTTTTATAGCTCTTATGGTCATTTAACACATTGATAATAAAAATAGATTCTTTTAAAAAAAATTGACCATTTTTTATTATTTTAGTGTAAATCTTTTTTACGATAAAACTTCAACTATTTTTTATAAAATTACATTCTCATGAAGAAAAAAAAAATTCTTTTTTTTAAGATTATAGGACTGCTAATATTCTTAATACTTCTTAGCGGATGCTTGTCTTTTTGGTATGTTAACAAGACATTCCTAACTTTTGAAAATGGGTATGATGAACAAACTAATTTTAGCGAATTAACCAAAGAGGGCTATACTTTTTTTGACAGAAATAACAATGGAAAATTGGATCAATATGAAGATGATCGTGAGTCCATAAAAGCGCGCGTTAATGATGTGCTTTCTCAAATGACCTTAGAAGAAAAAATTCACATACTAAAAGGTGGTGGTATGGCTTCAGGTATTGGAATAACAAAACCAGGTGGAATTCCTGGAGCAGTTGGTACTATTGTTCCAACACCAAGACTAGGAATTCCAACAATATATCTTTCTGATGGACCTGCAGGGCTTAGAATTGAGCCCACACGAGAGGGTGAAGACAAAACCTTTTATTGCACCGCTTTTCCAATTTCAACATTACTGGCATCATCTTGGAATAAAGCTATGATTTATGAGGTTGGAGATGCTATGGGTAAAGAAGCAGAAGCATATGGTATTGACGTTATTCTAGGACCTGCGGCAAATATTCATAGACATCCATTGTGTGGTCGAAATTTTGAATATTTTTCTGAAGACCCCTTACTTTCTGGTTTAATGGGGGCAGCAATTGTAAATGGCATACAGAGTAACGGTGTAGGAACTTCCTTGAAACATTTTGTAGCTAATAACCAAGAAACAAACCGCTTATTAAATGATGTTATTGTTTCAGACAGAGCGATGCGAGAAATATATTTAAAAGGATTTGAACATATCGTAAAACGTTCTCAACCATGGACAATCATGTCTTCTTACAATAAAGTAAATGGAACATACACCTCTGAAAGCAACAGTCTTTTAACCGATGTACTTAGAGATGAATGGGGCTTTGAAGGCTTAGTAATGACAGATTGGTTCGGGGGTAAAAATCCTGCTGCACAAATATCTGCAGGGAATGATTTATTAGAACCAGGAACCAACAGACAATGGAAAGCTTTAATTAAAGCCGCAGAAAACGGAGAGTTGTCTTTAAATAATATAAATAGAGCCACTACGCGTATTTTAACCTTAGTTTTTAAGACTAAAAAAATGCAGAATTATAACTATAACAGTACCCCGGATTTAAAAAAAAATGCTGAAATAACAAGAAATTCAGCTTCTGAAGGAATGGTTTTACTAAAAAATGAAGATGTTTTACCCTTTTCTGATATAAATAATATAGCCTTATTGGGTGTAACATCATATGAATTTATTGCAGGTGGAACTGGATCGGGAGATGTTAATGAAGCTTATACCATTTCTTTAGAAGAAGGATTGAGTAATGCTGGATTTGATATCAATAATGTGGCGCAACAAGCTTTTGATGCTCATAGAATAGCTACTATTGAAAGCTTTAAACGACCTGAAGGGATACAAGCAATATTCACCCCTTTTAAACCTACCGAAATGACGTATACAACAGAGCAACTTCATGAAATTGTAACAACCTCTGATATAGGTATTTTAACCTTAGGCAGAAATGCAGGTGAAGGTGGAGACCGTCTAGAAAAAGATGATTTCCTGCTTACGGAAGCCGAGCAAGAAATGATTTATAAGATTACAGAAGCTTTTCATAAAGAGAATAAAAAAATAATAGTAGTTCTTAATGTTGGAGGAGTCATTGAAACAACCTCTTGGAAAAACCTACCTGATGCTATTCTACTAGCTTGGCAAGGAGGACAAGAAGGGGGGAATTCTGTAACTGATATTCTTACTGGAAAAGTGAATCCTAGCGGAAAATTACCTATGACTTTCCCTATATATTTATCAGACCATGCTTCTTATGATAATTTTCCTAAAAACCCTAAAATGATCACGCTAGAAGGTATGGTTAAAAATTTAATATTTCCACCAAATGAACTTCCAGAAGCCCAAAAAGTTAGAGATGAGGATTATACACATTATGATGAGGGAGTTTTTGTGGGCTATAGACATTTTGACACCAAAAATATTGATGTTTCTTATCCTTTTGGATATGGACTAAGTTATACTGATTTTGAATATGAAGCGATGGAAGTTAGCCTAAAAAATGACACCATTAATATTGCAGTAAACATAAAAAATATAGGAAAAGTTTCAGGAAAAGAAATAGTTCAGTTTTATACTGAAAAGCTGAATTCAGAAATTAATCGACCAACTCAAGAATTAAAGGCTTTTACTAAAACCAAACGTATAGAGTCAGAAGCAATGGAACGCGTTTTTGTCAAAATTCCAATAAAAGAATTGAGTTACTGGAATGAAAAAAAGAATGATTGGGCTTTGGAAAAAGGAAGTTACAATATTAAAGTTGGTGCATCTTCAAGAGATATAAGACAAATAGAGCAACTAAAGTTATAATATATCAGACAGCCATCATACTGAATGAAAATCTTAAAATATAGCCAATTTTTTAAAAAATGTAATTTGTACTGATTAAAAAATTATTTTTGACAAATTATTTTTGCCTTAAGTAGTCTATGTTTTATGAGAATTTTAATTCTATTTTTATGTTTTTGTGTAGGACAACTTCTTTTTGCTCAAAAAACTTTTACACCAACTAAAATAATTGAAAATCAAATAATTATAGATGGTTATTTGTCTGAAGACATCTGGTCAAATGCAGTCAAGATTCCTTTTGATGTTGAGTTTAGCCCCGCTAACAATGAAGCTGCACGAAAAGAAACAACAGCGTACATTACCTATTCTGACACTCACTTATTTGTTGGAATTTATGCAAAAGATGATCCTAAAAATATTCGTGCCTCTATTCGTCCTAGGGACGATTTTTCTATTTGGAACGATGATCTTGTATTGATGCGATTAGATCCATTTGCAGATGCTAGAAGTAATTTAGGCCTTGCCGTTAACGCTTTGGGGAGTCAGTTTGATGTTAAACAGGTAAATGCATTATCTGATAATGATCGTTATGATAGCACCTTTAATATCAATTTTGAATCTAAGGCTGCTATTATTGAGGATGGTTATTCTATAGAAATGAAAATTCCATTTTCAGAAATTCCTTTTCCTAGTGGAACTAATCAAGAATGGCATATCAATTTTTACAGGAGATATTTTGAAAACGGAAATGAAATTGAAGTAAGTAGTCAACCTCGCGATAGGGATAATAGTTGTGTGGTCTGCCAAACTACTGATAACCTAATTTTGAAAGATATTGTTATTGATAAACGACTAGAAATATTACCCTACGTTTCTAGCAATATTCAGGGATCTAGAAACTTGCCTAATGAAAAAATGACTTATGGGTCTGTAAAAGGAAATGTTGGTTTAGGAGTCAATTTAGATATCAATAAAAACACCAGTTTTGAACTAACACTGAATCCTGATTTTTCCCAAGTAGAAGCAGATGTAACACAAATAGATGTCAACTCTTCTTTTTCATTACAATACCCAGAAAGACGACCATTTTTTAATAGAGGAACAGATCTTGTAAATTTTACTGATGGTGCATTTTACTCCAGATCTATTGTAAACCCCTCTATTGCCACAAAATTAATAAGCCAGGGCAGGAAATCTCGTTTATTTCTGCTAAATGCATTGGATAAAAACTCTGTATACCTAGTGGGTGGTGAAGACAGGTCTTATTCTGGACAAGGTGGAGAAAGTGTCGTGAATGTTCTTCGATATCAACATTTATTGAGTCCCAAATCTCGATTTGGTGGTGTAATGATGAATAGATTCTATAAAGGTGGAGGCTTTGGGCATCTTTTTGGAATTGATGGACTTTTTCTATTGAACCAAAACTTACGGTTAAGTTTTGAAGTCTTCAAAAACATCAATGAAGAACCCATAAATGATTGGATAGATACCGATGCAACTATTAATGGAAAAACCATTGCTTTAGACGGAGACAAGGTCAATGGTGATGCCCTTTATGTTCAGCTTTACCGAAAAACAGAACATTGGGAAAGCTATATTTATTATCGAAATATTTCTCCTCAATACCGTTCTGATGTTGGTTTTGTTGTTAAGAACAATCGTCGTTGGGGAACTCTTTCTCATGAATATATTAATATCATTAACAAACCTGCAGTGCAGTCGTTTGGTTTTGGAACCAAAGTAGATGTTGTCTATACTTTTGAAGATTTATACAAGAACTTTAGTGTTGATTTGTTTGCTTCTATTAAAACCTTTGGACAAACAGAACTCACCTACACGCTTGATTATGATGCTGTAAAGACCTTTTTAGGAACTCGATTTACAGATTTACCAACACATTCGCTTTCTTTAAATGGATCTCCTAGTGAATCATTTAATTTTCGCGCAAACCTAGATAGAGGAAAAGACTTATCTGTTAATGAAGATATTCCTGAAGTAGGAAAACTTAGCTCTTCATACTTAACATTAAATTTTCAAGTCAATGATAATTTAATTATAAATCCATCAGTGAGGTATTCAAAACTAGAACGATTAGATGGAAGTGGAAACTATTTTGAAGGTAGTATTGCACGCATCAATTTGAGATATCAGTTTAGTAATACTTTCAATATTCGATTAGTTTCCCAAAAAAATTCATTTACCAATCAATTTTTTATTCAGCCTTTGGTTCAATGGAACCCAAACCCATCAACAATATTATATCTCGGAGGAAATCAAAATACAATTGAAGATATTGAAGGTGCTCATTTTCAATTGCTGCAATTTAATCAAACTCAATTTTTCTTTAAATTTCAATATTTAATTGGTCTTTAAAA
>CAZAIL010000089.1:0-3882 GCA_964485155.1 uncultured Flavobacterium sp. | reverse complement strand
AGCTTTGAGGTTTTATGAATGAAATTCTAAAATAGAATGAAACTTTTTTGTGCATCCTATTCAACAATTTAATGTGATTTATAACTGATAAAAAGAGATGAAAAAATAATCCTTTTATGTTGTAATATTTTTTTTACTTTTAGGGGATGAATAAAAACTTTTCTGCCAAAATTGATGGTGCAGAGATATCATGGTTTGCTCCACTGTGCGATGGAGACGATGATTTTCTGGGAAATCGCAACCCTCTCTACAAAAGTTCATGGGAGAATACATCTACTATAGTTAGCACTGCTGATGAATTAGGCTTTAGAAATGTTTTATGCCCTTCCTCTTACCAAGTTGGTCAAGACCCCTTATCATTTGCCGCAGGAATGGCAGCTATCACAAAACAAATAAATTTCCTAGTTGCTATCAGATGTGGAGAGTTACACCCTCCTATGTTGGCTAGAACTATCGCTTCACTTGATCATATGCTAAAAGGGCGTCTTACGATTAATATTATTTCGTCTGACTTACCAGGAATGGAGTTATCTTCAAAAGAACGCTATGCTCGTTCTAGAGAGGTGATTCAGATTCTAAAACAATCTTGGACACAAGATCAAATTAAATTTAAAGGAAAGTATTACCAGTTAGATCTAAGCTCAAGACCCGTAAAACCCTACCAACAAAATGGTGGCCCATTATTATATTTTGGTGGCTATTCTCCAGATGGTATAGATCTTTGCGCAGAATTCTGTGATGTCTATCTGATGTGGCCTGAGACAGAATTTAAATTAAAGAATTTAATGGATGTGATGACTCTAAAAGCAGCAGAATACAATCGAACTGTAAAATTTGGCTTGCGAGTTCACGTAATTGTTCGAGAGACTGAAAAAGAAGCTCGTGATTATGCAGATAGTTTAATTTCTAAATTAGATATTAAAATGGGAACTGACATCCGAAACAGAGCTCAAGACGCAACATCATTAGGAGTTGCTAGGCAGTCACAATTACGTGAAGAAGCTGATGAAAAATATTATGTAGAACCCAACTTATGGACAGGAATAGGCTTAGCACGTTCGGGTTGTGGTGCAGCTATTGTTGGAAACCCCGATCAAGTTGTAGCAAAAATTGAACATTATATAGAAATGGGAATTAATTCTTTTATTTTTTCTGGATACCCCCATCAAAAAGAATGTGAATTGTTTGCAAAATTAGTACTCCCAAGATTAAAAACTGTTTCCTTACCAGAAGTATTTGGACGCATGCCAAAAAACATCCCTAATAGTCCTTTAGCTAACGGACCAAGAAAATAATTATGATAGATTTTATAATTGTAATCACTTATTTTGTAGTCATATTATTGGTAGCTCTTCGCGGTAAAATTAGTGCAGATAGTTCTGCTGATGAGTACTTTCTTAGCTCAAGAAATTTACCATGGTACTCTATTGCTCTTTCTACCATTGCCACAAACATTCAAGGATATCAGTTTTTAGGAATGATGGGGTCTGCTTATCTTTATGGTTTAGCTCAAGCCAATCTTGAAATTAATGCAGTACAGGGAATCTTATTAGGTACTTTTGTTTTTGTTCCTCTTTTTTTGAAAGAAAAAATAACAACTGTTACGCAGTTTATTGCAAAAAAATTAGGGAAACGTATTGCCCTTTTTTACTCATTAACTAATATGGCTCTGTTTGCAACTGTTACCCTTGGAGCTGCTCTTTTTTGGGGTGCTTATGCTGCAGATATGGTCTTTAGCGAGCAACTCTCTTTTTTAAGTGACAATAGGATAATTCGTATTGCACTATTAATTGTTATACTTGGAGTTTTTTCAGCAATTTACACTTATTTTGGGGGGCTAAGTGCTGTCGTAAAAACTGATATAATTCAGTTTGGAACATTACTTTTAGGAGGTGTTGTCGTCTGTCTAACCGCTGTTTATCATCTAGGTGGGTGGGAACAATTATATGTAAAGGTGCCCCAAAAAATGCATCTCCATTTACCAAGTGATCACCCTACGCTTCCATGGACACATTTGTTTGGTTTATTCTTTTTAAACATCAATTATTGGTGTGCTAATCAAACGGTTATTCAAAGAGCCTTGGCAGCAAAAAGTATTGCACATGCGCAAACTGGATTAATGGTGGGCGGGGTACTTAAATACTTTATGGCTGTTATTATTATAGTTCCAGGGATTGCTCTTTATGGAATTCTAGGTGATAGTCTGTCAGAGCCAGATTTAGCCTTTCCTTACTTAGTAAAAACATATCTTCCAAATGGGGTAAAAGGAATTATACTCTGTGGTTTATTTGCCTCATTAATGAGCACCGTAGATTCTACATTCAACTCACTAGCAACTTTATGGTCTACAGATATTTATGCAACTTATATAAATAAAAAAGCAACCGATCGAGAAAAAATTAATGCTGGAAGAAAAACAATTCTTTTTAGTCTAGGAACAGCCTTAATAATGGGGTTCATTTTATTGTATCTAAAATTCGACAATCCTAACTCAGCATTTACACATACCCTTAATAATTTACGTTATTACATTAACTGTGGTATCGTTGTATTAATTTGTGCATCAGTGTTATTAATTAAACCAAATAAAAGAGTTGTATTCATTGCCTTTATTGCTTCACTTCCAATTAATATTGCGCTACAATTCTTATTTCCTGAGATGAATTACTTCCTCAGAGCCTTCTGGGTAATTTTTAGTAGTTTACTTATTGCATTAGTCGGAAATAAAGGTGGAGTTCAAAAATTAACATCTCTTTTTCAACCCTCTAGTAAAAGAATTAGAAACTGGGGAATTGCTCTGGCTATAAGTCTAATCTTACTTCATATTATTTTCCATTAATGTAACGTTTTACAAGTATTTTTTTTAAAATCACATCATCTAAATTATATTCTATAAATTTATAGATAAAATGGAATTTAAAAGATGCAAAAAATAACTAGTAAACTATTCATTACACTCCTTTTTTTTCAATTAAATATATACGCTCAATTTCAAAAAGAGGTAATTCATTTTGAAAGCGCCAATCCTTTTTCATTAAACGATATTATTACAGATCTAGATAGTCAAGAAAAACAACAAGTTTTTGGACAACTGACAATACCAAATGATAGTTTGAATTCTAATAAAAAATACCCTTTAATTATCGCAGTTGCTGGGAGTATGGGTTGGAGAAAACATCATTTAGATTATATTAAAATGTATCAAGAACAAGGCTATGCAACATTTGAACTAAATAGTTTTAAAAGTAGGGGGATTACCTCTACAGTAGGATCTCAAGATGAAGTTACCATAGCTGCAGTTATTCTTGATGCATACAGAGCATTAGAAAAACTTTCAAAGCATCCTAAAATTAATAAGGATAAAGTAGCGCTAACTGGATGGAGCTTGGGTGGAGGAGTAACTCTATTTGCTGGGTGGATGCCTTTAAAAGAGGCAATTACAGATCAAGTGAGTTTTGCTGCTCATTTGGCTTTTTATCCACCGTGTTTTATAAATCCAGAAAATTTATCGTTTACAAAAGCTCCTACTCATATTTTAATAGGTGAAGCAGATAACTGGACACCTGCCAAACCCTGTTTAGATCTAGTTGAAAAGCTATCTGATAAAACCAATATAAGCATCACTACATATCCGAATGCTCATCACGGGTTTGATAGTGAAGAACCCGTTGTTTGGAATGAAAAAGGATATAGTTTTAAAGATTGTTTATTTGATTTAACAGCAGACGGAGATGTCTTGATGAATTATTTAAGAATACCAATGTCTAATTCAATTTTACAAAAAGTTGGCTTTCTGTTTTGTGTTGAAAAAGGAGTACATGTTGGTGGTAACTTAGATGCTAGAAAAAAATCACTAGTATTCGCTAAAAATTTCATGAATAG
>CAZAIL010000088.1:0-9155 GCA_964485155.1 uncultured Flavobacterium sp. | reverse complement strand
ACTACAAAATGTTTCTTGAAAATACAGTAAATCATACAGAACAATTTGGTTGGATAGAAGTAATTTGTGGCTCTATGTTTTCAGGTAAAACAGAAGAGTTAATCAGAAGACTTAAGCGTGCTCAATTTGCAAAACAGCGTATTGAGATTTTTAAACCTCAAATTGACACCCGTTATGACAATGAAATGGTTGTTTCTCATGATGCTAATGAAATTCGTTCAACGCCTGTTCCTATTGCTTCTAATATTAGGTTATTAGCAAATGATGTTGATGTTGTTGGCATTGATGAAGCCCAATTTTTTGACGATGAGATTGTAGCTGTTTGTAATGATCTAGCCAATCGAGGAATTCGTGTAATTGTTGCCGGATTGGATATGGATTTTAAAGGAAATCCTTTTGGCCCTATGCCAGCATTAATGGCAACAGCAGAATATGTTACCAAAGTTCATGCTGTTTGTACTAGAACAGGAAATTTAGCCAATTATAGTTTTAGAAAAACAACCAACGAAGACATTGTCTTTTTAGGAGAAACTCAAGAATATGAACCCTTAAGCAGAGCCGCTTACTACAAAGCGCTTGTTTCTCAAAAAGAAGAAATTCAGAAAGAAAAAAAATCTGAAAATTAGTCCAGACTAATGCTATGAACAACCATGTAACCGTTTTAGAAATTGATGTAAATGCGCTAGAGCATAACCTTCATTATTTTAAGAAAAAACTACATGAAAAAACAAAAATATTAGCTGTTGTAAAAGCTTTTGGCTATGGAAGTGATGGTGCTCAAGTGGCTTATTTTTTAAAAGATAAAGTAGCTTATTTTGCAGTTGCCTATGCACATGAAGGAACCGCCATACGAAAAGCTAAAGTAAGAACTCCTATTTTAGTTTTACACCCTCAAATTCAAAATTTCAATCAGATTGTTAGAGATAAATTAGAGCCAAGCATCTATAATTTAAAAACATTGACTTTATTTCTTGCATATGCTAAAAAGCAAGAACTACTATCCTATCCTATCCATTTAAAATTTAATACAGGATTGAATAGATTGGGCCTTTCTAAAGCTGATATTCCTTTAATCATGGATGCTATTAATAGCTCAAAACATGTCAAAATTGAATCTATTCTGTCTCATTTAGCAGCCAGCGAAGATACCAATGAACGAGTATTTACACTAAAGCAACTCCATAACTTTAAAGAGATTATTAAAGAGGTTTATGATTATTTAGAGTATACACCAATAGCTCATACGTTAAATACATCTGGGGTTATAAACTATCCAGAAGCTCAATTTGACATGGTAAGAATTGGAATTGGATTGTATGGTTTTGGAAATGATAAAAAAGAAACTTCACAATTAAAAAATTCTCATATTTTAAAATCTGTTATTTCTCAAATTCATTCTGTAAAAAAAGGAGAAACTGTTGGATACAATAGAGCATTTGGCACAAATAAAGATTCTGAGATAGCTACGATTCCTATTGGACATGCTGATGGCTTGTCAAGAAAATTAGGAAATGGCAAAGGGTATGTGACTATTCATGGTCAAAGAGCTCCAATTATTGGCAATGTATGCATGGACATGATTATGGTTAATATTACTCACATTAACTGCAAAGAAGGAGATGTTGTTTTTATTTTTAAAACCCAAGAAGATATCTTAAATATTTCTTCCGTATCAGAAACCATTTCTTATGAAGTATTAACTCTTATCTCGCAGCGAATAAAAAGAGTGCTAATTCACTAATATTTTCTTATTTTTAAATTTATTAATTATTAAAAAAAAATGTGAGTATGCTCAAAGAATTTAAAGAATTTGCCATGAAAGGCAACTTAGTCGATATTGCCATCGGTTTAGTTATGTGTGCTGCTTTTAAACAAGTAGTCACGTAATTCACTGGAGGGATTATTTCTCCACTAATAGGATTGGTTTTTAAAGCTGATTTTAAAGATTTAAAATGGGTTGCAAGAAAAGCAGATACCTCTAATAAAATTGCAGAAGTTGCTATTTTTATGGTGATTTTATAACCAATGTTATAGATTTTATTATTATTATTATTGCATTTGTAATGTTTATAATTATCAAAGGAATAAATGCCACTAAGAAAAAAGAAACACCTGCACTACCTGCTGAACCATCAGGTCCATCTCAAGAAGAATTATTAGCAGAAATCAGAGATTTATTAGCTAAAAAGTAAAAAATTACAGTAAAACTCTCTATTTTTCAATTGAGAGTTTTACTGTATGCTTTATTATGTCAAAAAACTCATCACTAACTCATAAAAAACCTTTGGCTTCTCTGCATGTAACCAATGGCCAACATTAGCAATGGTTTTTATAGATGCTTTGGGGAAATGTGCTTTTATCATAGGGGTTTCGTTCTCTTTGATGTACCCAGAATTTCCTCCTACTAAGAATAAGGTTTCTTTATCAAAGGTTGTAAAAGATGGTAATGCTTTTCCCACTTCAACATTATTTTTTGTTAGTGATTGTAAATTAAACCTAAAGGCTAAAATTCCTTTCTCTTTCCAATAGACGTTTTTTAGTAAAAAAGAACGTACTCCAATATCGGGAATTAATTCAGTGATTTTTTCATCAACTAATTTTCTAGAATTTTGAATTGAGAAATCAACTGAATTTAATGCTTTTAAAATATCAGTATGATGCGGCTGATAATATCTGGGAGAAATATCAGCAATTATCAATCTATCAACCACTCTTGGATATTTTACAGCAAATAGCATGGCTGTTTTTCCACCCATTGAATGACCTAATAAAATAACGTTCTCTAGGTTGTGATATTGAATATAATTTAACAAATCTTTAGTTAAATTTTCATAATCAAATTCGTCTGCATGAAAACTTCGTCCATGATTTCGTTGGTCAATTAAGTGTATCTGAAAATGTTCTTCAAACTGATTCCCCAGGGATTTCCAATTATCACCCATCCCTAAATATCCATGAAGAATTAACAAGGGAACCCCTTCTCCTATTATTTTTGAGTGTAATATCTCCATATTATTGAAGTCGATGCAAATACATGTTAACTACGTTTTGCAATCCTAAGTATAAGCTTTCAGAAATTAACGCATGTCCAATAGACACTTCTGCTAAATGTGGTATATTTTGTTTAAAGAACTCTATATTTTCTAAACTTAAATCGTGTCCAGCATTAATTCCTACTCCTAGTTTATGAGCTAGAGTAGCTGCTTCAGCATAAGGTTTTATAGCTTCTTTATTGCCTTT
Organism: uncultured Flavobacterium sp.; assembly: GCA_964485155.1. GTDB lineage: Bacteria > Bacteroidota > Bacteroidia > Flavobacteriales > Flavobacteriaceae > Polaribacter. The sequence continues at coordinate 5,915 of CAZAIL010000088.1, read as the reverse complement.
ATTATATTCACTTGCAAAGTGCTCAGTATACAATTCAATTCTATCAGCTCCGGTTTTAGCAGCTGCTTCAATTAATTTTAAATCTGTATCAATAAAAATAGAAGTTCTAATTCCTGCATTTTTAAACTCGCTAATCACCTCTTGCAAATAAGATTGATGTGTAATAGTATCCCAACCTGAATTAGAAGTAATTTGATCTATATTGTCTGGAACTAAAGTTACTTGAGTTGGTTTAACGTCTAAAACTAAATCCATAAATTTACGGATAGGGTTTCCTTCAATATTAAATTCTGTAGTAACAATTGATTTTAGATCAAAGGCATCCTGATAACGTATATGTCGTTCATCGGGTCTAGGGTGAATTGTGATACCTTGTCCACCAAATTCCTGAATATCGGTTGCAACTTGTAATAAATTAGGTACATTTCCGCCTCTTGAGTTACGTAATGTTGCTATTTTATTAATATTAACGCTTAACTTTGTCATGTGATTCAAATAAAGCGCAAAAGTACGGCATTAAATGATTTTAAACTATATTAGTAAAGTATGAATATGAAAGAATACATACTAAACGATATTAAGGTATTAACACCAGAGAGTTCTGCAGAAAGGGTTCAGGAGATTTGCAAAAGCCTTCCTATTTCCCATATTCCTATTGTTGAAAACGGTAAATTATTAGGATGTATTTCAGAAAGTGATTCTCAAATAATTGAAGATGATACATCTGTTATTTCAAGATATTCACATTTAATTGACCTCTTTTTTGCTAATGAAAATACAACAATATTAAAGCTGATTAAGTTATTTGCTGATAACGAAAGCAACATAATGCCTGTTTTAAATAACAAAAAACAGTATGTAGGATATTATGAGTTGCATGATATTCTAGATTTATTTTGCTCTAGTCCTTTTGTATCCACTGAGGGTATTATTATTGTTGTAGAAAAAAATAATAAAGATTTTTCTGTAAGTGAAGCAAGCCAAATTGTAGAAATCAATGATGGAAAAGTACTAGGTATTTATATTTCGTCTGAGGTTTCTGAAAAAAAGCAGGCAATTATTAAAATTAGTTCTGAAGATATTAATGAAATTATTCAAACCTTTAGAAGATACAATTATACTGTGATTTCTGAACATGAAGATGATTTTTACTTACAAGACCTCAAAGAAAGATCTGATTACTTACAGAAATATTTAAACATGTGATGATGAAAAAAGTAGCTATTTTTGGACAGACTTACTCAACAAATGCCGAAAAAGAAATAACAATTCTCTTAAAGGCTTTAGAAAAAAACAAGGTGGTTGTTTTTTTTGAAGAAAATTTTTATAACGTTTTAAAGGATCATAATCTCCTCTCAAAAAAATATGCTACTTTCATTAGCTTTGATGACTTAAATAGTTCATTTGATTTATTTTTTAGTTTAGGTGGTGATGGAACAATTTTAAGAGCGATTACTTATATAAGAGATTTAAATATTCCTATTTTAGGAATTAATACAGGACGACTTGGTTTTTTAGCAAACATTCAGAAAAATGCTATTGAGGAATCTATTGAATTATTAATTGCTAAAGAATATAAAATTCAAGAAAGGACGTTATTGAGTATTAGAACAAGCCCACCTGTTGAATCATTTAATGAACTTTCTTTTGCGCTAAATGAAATAACAATTGCAAGAAAAAATACAACGTCTATGATTGGAGTAAAAACCTTTTTAGACAAAGAATACTTAACTAACTACTGGTCTGATGGTTTAATTATAGCAACACCTACAGGTTCTACAGGGTATTCTCTAAGTTGCAATGGGCCTGTAATTTCACCTAATTCTAAAAACTTTGTTATTACCCCGATAGCACCTCATAATTTAAATGCTAGACCGATGGTTATTCCAGATGACACCTCATTAGAATTAGAGGTAGACTCTAGAGAAAAGAGCTTTTTAATTTCATTAGACTCAAGAATCACATCTGTCCCTAGAGGCACCAAAATATTTATAGAAAAATCACCTTTTACAATTAAGAGTATCATTCCATCAAACCAATCTTTTTTAACTACTCTAAGAACAAAGCTTCTGTGGGGTGAGGATACCCGAAATGGTTCAAACCAATAGATGTTTTATTACAATAAAAAACTAAAATAGTTGTTATTGAAAAAGACTGCTATATTAACTTTATTAAGCAAATAGATTTATTTATATTTGCGAGCTATTTTTTATGATGGGAAGGTATTTAACACTATTACTATTTATTTGTATTACAAGTAATTGCTTATCACAAATACACGAAATAGGTTTTTTTGTAGGAGGAGTAAATTACGTTGGAGATGTAGGTCGCACAAACTACATCCACCCAAATGATACTGGAGTAAGTTTTTTATACAAATACAATATAAATCCTAGAATGGCAATTAGAGGTAATTATAGTAATTTTTCTATTTCAGGTGATGATACTGATTCTGAAAATACAATAAGACAACAAAGAGGGTTCAGTTTTAAAAATTCAATAAACGAATTTGCAGTGGGTATAGAGTATAATTTTTATGAATACTACTTTTCATCAAAGGATAAGTTTAGTACTCCATATATTCTAGTTCAACTTGCAGCAGTAGACTATGCAACTCCAAGGTTACAAAATTCAGATGGTAGTTATCTTCTTACAAGAAACACTTCTATCTCTGTACCTTTTGGGTTGGGCTTTAAAACAAAATTACACGGTAAAATTGCTTTTGCAATAGAAACAACATTCCGTTATACATTTACAGATGAACTAGATTATACTACAAGTAAGTTTTCGGAATTAGATTTTGGTGGAACCTCAAATGATTGGTATATGTTCACCGGAATTTCTTTAGTATATACCTTTGGAAGACCGGCATGTTTTGCCGATCAAAGATAAGATTTATGGATAAAAGATCACTCATCAACTCACATAACATACCAAAACATGTTGCCGTAATAATGGATGGCAATGGACGTTGGGCTCATGGAAAGGGTATGAATCGAATTTTTGGTCATAAAAATGCCTTAACAGCTGTACGAGAAACTATAGAAGCTTCAGCTGAATTAGGAACAGAAGCTATTACACTGTATGCTTTTTCCACAGAAAACTGGAAAAGACCTAAACTCGAAATAAATGCTTTAATGAGTTTGCTGATAACTTCATTAAATAAGGAATTAAAAACTTTTCAAAAAAATGAGGTAAAAGTTAATGCCATTGGAAATATAAAAAGTCTCCCAGAAAATGCACAAAAAACACTAACAGAAGTAATAAATAAAACTCAAATCAATAATAAAATTGTCTTAACATTAGCTTTAAGTTATGGCGCAAGAGAGGAAATTGTTAATACAATTAAAAACATATCTAAAAAAGTTGTTAATAACGAGCTTACTATCGAAGAAATTGATGAAAAAATTATAAATAATCATTTATATACGTTTAATTTGCCCGACGTTGATTTAATGATAAGAACTAGCGGCGAACAGAGAATAAGTAATTTCCTTTTATGGCAAATGGCTTATGCCGAATTATATTTTACAAATATACTTTGGCCAGATTTTAGAAAAGAGCATTTTTATGATGCAATTATAGAATATCAGAATAGAGAACGAAGATTTGGAAAAACTAGCAATCAAATTACACCAGAAGAATAGCATTATTTATAATGTTATTATTTTTACTTTTTTATTTACAATTTTATCTTTTCCTGCGAAAGCTCAGATTGTAAAAGACTCCATCGCTATAGTCAAAAATGATACAATTACCGTACAAAAAAATATTGTTTACGAAAAAGGCAAGGAATACACTCTTGGAGGTATTTCTGTTATTGGTTTACAAAAATTTACAGAATCTACTGTAAAAGTTTTTACCGGTTTAAAAATTGGTCAACCATTAAAGTTACCTGGTGATAAATTGACTAGCGCGATTAAAAAATTATATCAAAGTAAGCAATTTAGTACAGTTGATGTTTATTTAATTAGAGTTGATGGCAATACGATATACCTCGAGTTTGATGTAAAAGAATTACCTCAATTAAATGAGATTAGTATTGCGGGCGTAAGAAAAAATCAATCAAAAACATTAAAAACTGAAGCTGAACTAAAAACAGGTGCAATGGTAACAGATAATTTAATTGTTACCACTAAAAACTATTTTAGAAAGAAATACACCGACAAAGGTTTCTTAAAGACAAAAGTGAGCGTAAATACTAGGATAGACTCCTCAGATATGAATGCCGTAAATATGAATATTTTTATAGATAAAGGCTCTAAAATAAAAATAAAAAATATAAATTTTCAAGGAAACAATTCTTTAACTGATGGAAAATTAAGATCGGCAATGAGCAATACTAGAAAAAAGTTTCTAGGTAGGTTCTGGAAAGGGTCTAAATATGTTGATGAAAAATTTAAAGAAGATCTTGAAAGTATATTAGATAAATATAGTCGTTTAGGTTACAGAGATTCTAGAATATTAGCAGATTCTATTTCATGGAATGAAGACAATACCATTAACATAGATATCAAATTAGAAGAAGGTAGACAATATATATTTGGAGATATTATTTATGTTGGAAACAAAAGCTACACAGATCAACAATTAAATACTCTTTTGAAAATAGAAAAAGGAGACATCTACAATGGAGCCATTTTAAAGGAGCGTATTACTGGTGATGGATCGCCAACTTCAGATGACATTCAAACATTATATCAAAATAGCGGTTACTTATTCTCCTCTGTAAATGCAGTAGAAACTAGAGTAGTAAATGATTCTATTACTGTTGAAATCAGAATTAGAGAGGATGAAAAAGCAACCATTAAGAAAGTAAGTGTTGTTGGGAATGACAAAACTAACGATTTTGTTATCTTCAGAGAATTAAGAGTAAAACCTGGGTCATTGTTTAGTAGAGATGCAATTATACGTTCTATCCGTGAAATTGGACAACTTGGGTTTTTTGATACCAATGTCACTCCTGACGTGAAACCTAACTATCAAGATAAAACTGCAGATATTGAGTTTAATGTGATAGAAAAGGGTGGAAGTCAAATAGAACTTCAAGGTGGTTACGGTGGAGGTTCATTTATTGGAACCCTAGGGTTAACTTTCAATAACTTTTCTCTCCGTAATGTTTTCAATAAGGAAGCCTACAAACCGCTTCCAATGGGAGACGGTCAATCATTATCATTACGATTACAAACAAGTAGAACCTTTAATACGTATAGTTTTTCTTTCACCGAACCTTGGTTAGGTGGAAAGAAACCCCAGTCACTATCATTCTCTGTCTATTCATCTAAACAGTTTCAGTTAAACCCACAAACTTATGATGTAGATAAAAGCAGAAGTTTAGGGATTATTGGAGCTTCTTTAGGACTGGCTAAGAGATTATTATGGCCAAGTGACTGGTTTACCCTTTCGCAATCATTTAGCTACCAAAGCTTTGGTTTGAATGATTATCAGTTTAGAGTAGGAGAAGATATTTTAAGTGAAGGAGACTTAAACAACCTTGCCTATAATATTAGTTTAAGTAGAAATTCTGCTGGTCCAAGTTTAATTTTCCCAACCTATGGTTCTACATTTAGTATTAGTGCGAAAGCAACAATACCTTATTCACTTTTCAATGATAAAGACTACAAAAGTTTAGATCCAGCAGAAAGATTTAAGTGGTTAGAATATTATAAATTATTATTTAAAGGTAAATGGTACAACGGTTTTACTGATAAACTAGTATTAATGGCTAACGCAGAAATGGGGTATTTAGGATTCTATAATAATGAATTAGGGAGTACACCTTTTGAGCGATTCTTTGTAGGTGGAGATGGGATAGCACAATTTCAACTAGATGGAAGAGAAAATATTGGATTAAGAGGATATGAAAACAACAGGGCATTTGAGACCACTTGTAGAAGAATCTCCTTCTAGAAAAA
>CAZAIL010000087.1:0-9256 GCA_964485155.1 uncultured Flavobacterium sp. | reverse complement strand
AGATTATAATTATTTATCATCTCCGGATGATATTTATGTTTCTCAATCTCAAATAAAACTATTTGGATTAAAAACTGGAGATACCGTTAGGGGTAATGTGAGGCCGCCAAAAGAAGGTGAAAAATACTTTCCTTTAATTAGAGTCTCCAAAATCAATGGCTTAAACCCTAACATCGTCAGAGATCGTGTTTCTTTTGAACATCTAACACCTTTGTTTCCTGAAGAAAAATTTAATTTAGCAGAAAAAGGAAGCTCTTTATCTACAAGAATTATTGACTTGTTTTCTCCAATAGGAAAAGGACAGCGTGGTATGATAGTATCACAACCTAAAACAGGTAAAACAATGCTATTAAAGGATGTAGCAAATGCTATTGCAGCTAATCATCCCGAAGTATATCAGATTGTTTTATTAATTGATGAGCGTCCTGAAGAGGTTACAGACATGCAACGAAGTGTGCGCGGTGAAGTTGTTGCTTCTACCTTTGATGAGCCTGCTGAAAAACATGTTAAAGTTGCAAATATTGTTTTAGAGAAAGCAAAACGTTTGGTAGAATGTGGACATGATGTTGTAATCTTGTTAGATTCCATTACTCGTTTAGCTAGAGCCTATAATACTGTTGCTCCAGCATCAGGCAAAATATTATCTGGAGGTATAGATGCGAATGCTCTACATAAACCGAAACGTTTCTTTGGTGCGGCTAGGAATATAGAAAATGGAGGTTCTTTAACAATCATAGCTACTGCTCTTACAGAAACTGGCTCAAAAATGGATGAAGTAATTTTTGAGGAGTTTAAAGGAACTGGAAATATGGAGTTACAATTAGATAGAAATATTTCTAATAGAAGAATTTACCCAGCTATTGATCTTATAAAGTCTAGTACACGAAGAGATGATCTTTTATTAGATCCGAAAAATGTGCAACGAATGTGGGTATTAAGAAAATATTTAGCAGATATGAACCCTATAGAAGCTATGGAGTTTATTAATGAAAAAGTTAAATTCTCAAGAAATAATGAAGAGTTTTTAATTTCCATGAACGGCTAAAAATCATTTATATGACTAAAAAAAAGCCACTACAATGTAGTGGCTTTTTTTAGTTATTAATTTAGAAGTTTAATTATTGAACACCGTGAAAACCAGCTCTGTTATCTTCTACATCAGATGTTTTCTTTAAAGCTTCAAATATATTTACAATCTTATTTTTTCTGTCTTGAGACAATCGCTGTCTGTAAGTCTCATAATTTGGTAATACTACCGCTTTTTCTTTTTTTGTAACTACAAATGCAAAAACACCCTTATTTCCATCAACTTTATTAAAAAATAGGTTTTCTTTAGCATAGTACATAGCTCCAATTACCTTAGGTTCAAAGCCAACTCCAGTAATAGAAGGTGATTTTAGTGCAATATTATTCATTTGTTTCAGAGGCACATTATTAGTCGTAGCTATATCATTTAATGAAGAACCTATCATATTAGCTTTAATAATTGCAGCTTTTTTATTGTTTAATATCGTTGTTCTAACCCTGTTGATTGCTTTTGATGAACTCATCAATCCTTTATCAGTTTTACTTGTCGATATAGCAACAACATAACCATTGTCTATGTCAAATCTTTGTGTATTACCAACTTTGGTATCACTACCAAAAGCCCATGTAATAATTTGTCTTTGTGTTCCTTGAAGTCCTGGAACTCTATCGTCCATAATTTTCAATCCGATAGCAGGTTTAGCTTGATATGACTTTTCTTTAGCTATATCATAGAAATTATTTTCTTTTAATGAAATATCTAATGCAAATTTTTCAGCATTCTGAAATGCTATATTTTCAGTATCTTGAGATGCAATAATTTCTCTACCAAAGGTAATCAACTGAACTCCTTTCTGCTTGTTCTTTTGTTCATCAATTCTGATAACATGATATCCGTATTTAGATTTCACAACACCAACTTTTCCAGTTTTATTTTCAAACATAAAAGTTGCTAAATCGATATCAAATCTGGTAGAATTAAATGAATTACTATGGGTGCTCCATCCAATATCTCCTCCTTTGTCTTTACTAGCATCTGTATTAATTATACTAGCAATCTGTGCAAATCTCTTTTTACTCTTTCTTACTAATTTATAGATACTATCTATAGATGCTTTCGCTTGTTGCTCTGTTTTTGTTGTATTTGCTGTAGCGCCTTGAGAACCTAAATAAGGAATAAAAATACTACTTGCTTTTACAGAATCTGGTCTAGAAAAAACGTTTGTTATTTTAGATATTTTGAAGTAATTATTATCTTCATATGGTCCAAATGTATTGTTTAGATTACCTTCTAAAACTACCTCTGAAATTGCTTTTGGTAGTTCCTTTTGCATATAATATGATTCCTGCATTGGGATATCTGAACTGTTTTCTTCAAAAAACAAATTATAATCAGTAGAATTCTTTAAGCCTTGAATAACAATTTTCTGAGCTGTGGCTTTGTTAACATCATTTCTATCTTCTAAATAAGTTCCAACATCATTTTTGATGTCTTGTTTGTCTTCAATTGTTGGTGAAATATCAAATTTCACATAAGAGATATCTCTTGATGCTTCTACTTCAAATGCAGATGGATTCTTTTTTATATGTGCTTCTACATCACTCATTTTTATTGAAACTAAACTGTCTGCTATAGAAGTATAAGGTATAAATACAAAATCTGCACTTACCAAATCATTATCTTCTTTGTACGTGTACTCACCTTCTTTAAGTGATGCCCCAAGACCTGCTTTAATTAAATTATTATAGGTATCTCTTTTAAGATTTGTTCCTACTTCATTTATGTAGTTACTCCATGCTTTCCATAGGTTTTGATCTTCGCTTTCCTTGGTGTCTTTTAAAAACTGCATGAAACTATCTCTATCAAACAAACCTACTTCATTTAAGAACTGAGGGTTTCTTTGAACGGATGGAGAGTTTATAATATTGTTTAAAACATCTGTCTCACCAATAGTAACTCCTGCTTGCTCTAATTGTTTCGTGTAAATCTTATCTTTTAAAATATTTTCCCAAACTGTTTTAGCAGCTTGCATATCTGAAACACTACTAGTATTTCTTGTTTTATAAGTATCTAATGCCTCAGCATATTCTTGCCTAGATATTGTTTCTCCATCTACTTCCCCTACTTCGTTTATTTTAGAGGAGTCAAGAAAATCTGTTATTGTTGACGGATCTAGTACAAATGCAAATAAAGCTAAGCCTATAACAGCTATTAAAGCGATAGAACGGTCTCTTATTTTAGATAAAATTGCCATAAAATTAATAATTTAATTTGAATTTGCGAATATACAATTTGAGAAGTAAATAACCAACCAGAACATCTAGTATTTAATGAAAATAGAAAAGAAAAAATCGGTTTAATTATCCTCGTTATTCAGAACTTTTAAGTGAATTTCATCTATTTTAGATGAACTTACACTAATAATTGTAATTTTGTAGTTTAGGATATATAGCACTGCATCTTTTTCAGGAATACTTTCTGTATGATCTATAATAAAACCACCTAAAGTTTCGTAGGCTTCATCTTTTGGAATACTAAGATTATATTCTTCGTTTAAAAAGTCTATTTCCAATCTAGCTGAAAGTTTGAAAACTGTTTCACTAATCTTTTTGTTAGTTAACTCTTGTACATCGTGTTCATCTTCTATTTCTCCAAAGAGCTCTTCTACTATATCTTCAACTGTAATCATTCCAGATGTTCCTCCATATTCATCGACTACGATAGCTATACTTTTTCTCTTTTTCATTAGACTGTTAAGTACATCATTAATCATCATAGATTCTGGAACTATCTCCACTGGTAATAAAATAGATTTTATTGTTTTGGGTTTTTTAAATAATTCAAATGCATTTACATGACCAATAATATCATCCAAAGATGTTTTATATACTAGTATTTTAGAATATCCACTATTGATAAAAGATTCGCTAAGTTTTAAAACTGATTCATGAATTTCTATTGCTAACATTTCAGTTCTAGGAACCATAATTTCTCTAGCTTTTACCTTTTGGAATTCTAAAGCATTTTGAAAAATTTGTATTTCAGAATCTATTTCATCTTCACTATCATTTCCAATTTCTAGTTGTTCTGTGATGTAATTCCCTAATTCTTCCTTACTAAACGCAGTCTGTTGAGAATCTTTATCTGTTCTAAAAATGAATTTTAGTAATAAATCTGAGATCCCACTTATAAAAAAAGAAAAAAAATAAAGAACAACATAAAAGAAATAAGCTGGGATTGCAAATATTTTAAGCGATTCATTAGCGTACACTCTAAAAATTGCTTTAGGAAGAAATTCTGCTGTGACTAGTATTAAAATTGTTGAGATTACAGTTTGTAATAAAATACTATTAATAGCATAATAGTCTACAATTACTTTTCCCATAAAATAACTATAAATTACCAATGAAATATTGTTACCAACTAACATTGTAGTTATAAATTTTGAAGAATCCTTAGTTAACCTTGAAAGTATTTTAGGGATATAACCTTTACGTTTCTTTTCTAACTCTATGTGAAGTTTATTTGCGGAAACAAATGCTATTTCCAACCCGGAGAAAAAAGCAGATAAAAAAATTGTGATAAGAATGATGATGATATCAATCTTCATTTATAGTTTATTTCTCTTCTCTATTTTTTTTCTAAAGTTTCTTTTAAAGAAGAATATTAGTAATATAAAGATAGAAAAACCAAGCATCAATAACGCTTTATTTTGATTGTCTTTCCATTGAATAATTGATTCGACTATGAAAATGGCAGCTATTATCAAATAACCGTATTGTAAAAATTTCCAGATGTTATTCATAATTCATTTTCGTTCGTTAAAATATTCCCTTTTGTTTTTTTGGCAACATACTTCTTTAAATTTTCCATAGACTCAAAACCAACACCAATAATTGTATCGTTAGTTTTAGTGAGCACAAAACTTTTTTCAGTAAAAAAATATTTATTTTTTTGATCCCAAAATAATTGTTCTGTCTCTAATCTTGATGCATCTGTGTGATTAATTACTACCACATTTCCTTTCAGTTCTGAAATGGATGTTTTTGAATAAGACAAAGCATAGTCTCCAAGAACAGTAATAGAGTCTTGTCCATTGTTTTCAAAATTTATAATTTTTATTCCTTCAGGAAATTCATTGTAAGGATGTTGTTCTCTATTGCTAAAATCTCTAAGGAGAGAAGTCGATAATTTAGAGGTTACTTTTCCTGAGTCTTTATAAAAATGATGTGCATCTTTTGCCACTGCTATAGGTAGATTTTTTTCTGCTAAAAAATCTCTAACTTTTTTTGAATCATTCGTACAAGAGAAAAGCATTCCCATAATAATCATTAAAAGAATGCTTTTCTTAAATATTTCAATTATTTGATTCATTATTATTTACCGCTGGAGGAAATCTTAACAGATTCATTAATCCAACATTTTACTTTAAAAGGATCTCCTTCTTTAACTCCCTCAGTAAATACAACTTTTTTGGAAGGAAAGTTTGCTTTATAATTTCTAATAAATTTTTTAGCTACAGAACTCATACTTGGATCTACCCTACTTGCTCTTAAAGCTTTGTTGTAGGCTGCCACATAAGTCATTCTTTTCTCAAATTCATTTGTTCCACATTTATTAACGGAAGATGCATAAAGACTCGCTATAAAAAGATACGCTCTTCCCATGTTAGGGTTTAAAGAAATAGCTTCTCTTGCCAACTGTCTTGCTTTTGATTTCTGTCCTCTTTTTTTAGCTGCTTGCGCAAATTTTAATTTAAAATTTGCCTTTTTGAAAGGGTCTGTCTCCAAATCAAATGCTTTCATTCTCATTTCCTGTGCTCCTGAAACATCTCCTTTTTTTGCCAATACACCCGCAACAAAAGAATATGCATCTGCAGAAGGAGATGCTTCAGCATAGGCTATTGCTAATTTTTCAAAAAGAGGATCATCAGTACACTCTTTATTAAACATTCTAGAAACTGCTCTCTTCAGCCACTTAGAGTCAGTTTTATGAATCTCAAAATCTCTTTCATACAAAGGAACTAAACGGTCACAGGTAGACAGTACTATAATGATATTATCTAATCCAGATTCTACTTGTCCCAGTGCCTTAGAGTTTATAGTATAAGCCCTTAAATTTTGTTTTTGTCTTCTATCTAATTCTTGACCAGCTTCTACTTTAGCGTTTAGGTCTCTTAATTTCTTCGCATAGTCATCTAATTTTTCTCCAACAGATTCTAATACATCATCATAAGTGTCAAAAACTTTTTGAGGATTGGTATCTTTGTTAGCATCAGTTATTCCCTGAAAATATCTATAAATATTTTTTACTCCCATTCTAGTAGGATCTAAACTGTACGCTAATTCTAATATTTCAAAAACTTCTTCATCTGTAGCTAACTTGTTTTTCACTAGAAAAGTTGCGTAATCGCTGTGAACCTTAGCTGGATCTTTTGTTGGGTAATTTTCTAATCTTTGAGTGTAAATTCTATTAATTAATGTTCTCGTTTCAGATTTATCTGTTGCTTTCTTATACAAAGCTTGAACCATCTTATCTCCTAACTTATAAATATTTATTGATAATCTAGGGCAACTATCCATTAAATACATCCAGTTAGGGTATGCATCATCAAATTTTTTAGATTGATAATCTCCTTTAAAAAGATTGTACTTAATGGTACATTCTTGTTTTGTTGCCTGTGCGTTTATAAGGTGTAACCCTAAAAAAAGAAATAGGCTTGTGGTTAAAATTATTCGTTTCTTCATTTTTTAATAGTATTTATTAATCAATTTTTCTTTTCTTAAACCAGATATCATTTAGAGATAAACTCAGTCTAAAATTAAAATAATTCTCTTCTAACAATCCGTCATCTGTAGTTCCTTTTTTACCATACTCAAAACCTAGATTTAAATTTGACAATCTATTTCCTAGAGGTAGTCCTAGTCCAAAAGATATGCCAAAATCGTTTATACCTGTAAAAGTATTAGAATTTGAGGTACCATTTATAAGAAGTCCCAATTTTTCGTATTTAAAACCCCCTCTATAAGTTACTCTTTGCCAGTAACTAGAGATAGAGTTTGCTTTTGGAATAAAAAAACCTCCAGCAGAGATTGTGTTTGATTCTCCATATTGAAAGCTCTCAGCCGTATTGTCTAAGTAACCAGTTGCAACAAGTGCATCTTGATATTTGTAATTTACTGATGCATACCATTTGTTTGTTTTTCCTAAACCTATTCCTAGTACTGTTTCAAGTGGCCTTTCTAGATTAGCGTTTAAAGGTCCAGAAAAAATTGTGTCTCTTGGAATTTCAAACCCTGGACCACCTATAGAAAGAGAATAGAAACTTTCTTCACCTTCTGATTTTAAGGAGTTTCCTAATTTAAAAGAAGCTCCAACATGTAAATTTAAATCTTTGGTAATAGTTGTTTTGTATTGAGCTCCTAGTTTTATAGAACCACCACTTACGTTAGAATCTTCTACATTTTTAGTTGCGAGATCAACATCTTCTCTTGCATTAAGCACATAATTTTGAATATTTCCAAATAAAAAGTCTGCTTCTAAACCAACAGAAAAACCTTTAAAAATTTTCATCCCAAAACCTCCATAAATTCTGTTAACATCACCAGCACCAGAAAACTGTGTAATTTCAATCAAATCACCATCATCATTGTTTAGGGAGTTAATAAGAGAATATCCAACAGATGATGTTGGTTGCATTCCAAATACAACTGCCATTTTTTTACTCACTGGAAACGCCAAACTAAAATAACTTAAATTAGTTGAATTAGTAGATTGTTTTGTGCTAGCGTCTTTTATAGTTAAATCATTATTTAGAATACCGAACACATAGGTTGCATATCTTAATTCAGATAATGAAGCTGGGTTTACAAAGTTTAAATATCTATTACTACTGTATGCGGCACCAATACTACCCATACTTATTTGTTCTACAGTTCTTGTTCCAAACTCTTCACCAACTCCGAAATAAGAGTACGGAGAAGAAGTAGATCTTTGAGAAAAAGCTTGAGCTGATATGACAACAGCTAAAAATAATATGATTTTTTTAATCATTATTGATTGTTAAATGTCAATATTTTATTTAATCCGTGTAAGAGAAAATTTTGATTCGCAAAGATGCTATTTTTTAATTGTTTGAACAAGAATTTTGTGTCTCCTCCTGTTAAAACAACTGTTAAATCATGAAAATCAAGCTCATATTGTCTTATTACACCTTCAATTTCATGAATTACGCCATTAATTACACCAGAATGAATTGCTTCTGAAGTTGATGTCCCTACTAGATTATGTACCTCGCTTTTAATTAATTTTGGAAGTTTTGAGGTATAATGGTGTAATGATTGGTATCTAACATCTATCCCTGGAGATATTGCTCCTCCAAGATATTCACTTTTTAAATTTATAAAATCATAAGTAATACAGGTTCCTGCATCGATAATTAATGAATTCTTTTGAGGATATAAAGAAACTGCTGCAGCTGCAAGAGCTATCCTATCGATACCTAAAGTAGTAGGAGTACTGTAAAGATTCTTTAAAGGTACTTTTGTAGTAGCATCTAGTAGTATAAAAAAGGGGATTTTTTGAAGTTCTTGAAGGTAATCTTCTCTGGTTTCCTTCACTGAAGATAATATACAATGTGTTATTTCATGTTTTTCTAAAATATCTTCAAGTTGATTAAAGAAATGTATTTCATCAAAAACATAAGCACCTTTAATGGTATCTAACTCAAATACAGCTGCTTTAACTTTTGTGTTCCCTATGTCAATAACTAGATTCATTCTTCATTTAAAAGTGAATATCAAAAATACAATAGATTTTTGTAATTTTATTTGGTAGATGTAAAAAACTCGCTTTATATTTGCGTCCGCTAAGAGCAATGGTACCTTAGCTCAGTTGGTAGAGCAAAGGACTGAAAATCCTTGTGTCCCTGGTTCGATTCCTGGAGGTACCACTTAAAAATCCGAACAATATGTTCGGATTTTTTGTTTTTGAGAATTAAAGCCAAAGGCTGCTCCTAAATGATAAAATGGAGTTAGAAAAAGGTTCTATTTTATTATTACGCTTAGGTTACTATATATTTAAGTAATCTATGAAGCAACGAACTAAGAATTGTAAAGTTTACGACCAGAATTATTTTGCAGTGAAAAGAGGTTTTAAGACCTTAGATTCTCTTGAGAGCACCTTATGCTATGCTCTTTAAAATATTTTTGATGGTTTGTTGATCAGAGA
>CAZAIL010000086.1:0-9313 GCA_964485155.1 uncultured Flavobacterium sp. | reverse complement strand
GGTTATGATTATGATGGTTATGGTTATGGTTATGGTTATGGAGCTACTGAGGTTAAAAAACCATGGTACCGAAGAATCTTTAGCTAAATACCAATAAAGAACAGCTTAAACTACTTCTCAAAAACAACACTGTTGTTTTTGAGAAGTAGTTTAAGCTGTTCTTTATTGGTATCTGTTAGCAATGACTCTAAATGGTTTAAATGTTTTGTATTATGTAGGTCTGTACCTACAAAATCATACATTCCTAAATTAAGTAACTTTTTACTTATTTTTTGGATGTTTTTACCATAATATTCTGAAACTGACAATAAATTTAGTTGAAAAAGACAGCCAGCATTTTTTAGTTTATAAAATTTTTCAAAATCATTATGATAAAAATTATATCTTTCTGGATGCGCCAAAATAGGTTTATAACCTTTTAATTGAATTTCAAACAATATGTTAAAAATATTTAAAGGAGGGTTGAAATAAGACATCTCCACTAATATATAATTGTCTTTTAAAGTCAGAATATCATTTTTTTCGAGTAACAAAGAAAACTGCTCATCTAGCATATATTCTGCTGCTACATCAATTGAAACATTAGTAATATTTCTTTTCAGTAATTCATCTTTGACTTTTTGTAGTTTTTCTTTTATAGCAGTTGATGAATTTTGATAAATATCTCCTAACACATGAGGTGTTGTAATAAAATTTTTGATTCCTAAGTCAGACATTTTTTTAATGAGTTGAATACTTTCATCTAAATCACTAGCTCCGTCATCTAAACCAGGAAGTAAATGAGAGTGGATGTCCACAAAAGAATTTGAAAAGAAATCAGAAATTTTATTTTCTTTTTTTTTGAAAAAAAACATAAATAAATTTTAACAAAATTACGTTTTTTAAATTATTTACTACACGAAATCGATTGAGTTTTTTATAGCTATTGCACAAACAAAATACTTACGATATATTTGGTAACCTTATACAATTACATATGATTTTAATAGCTGATGGTGGTTCTACAAAAGCCGATTGGATTGCGCTGGATACTAATAAAAAAGAACTCTTTAGAGTGAGAACGCTAGGGTTAAATCCAGCTGTTATATCTACGGAGGAATTAACAAACCGCATTATTAATATGTTTCAGCTCATTAATGTAAAAGATGAAGTGAGCCATGTATATTTTTATGGAGCAGGATGCGGTACTGACAAAGCCTGTAATATTTTAAAAGATGTAATGGAGGGTATTTTTACAAATGCCAAAGTAACTATAGCAGAAGACATGCTAGCTGCAGTATATGCCGCTGTAGGCAAGAGTCCTGGAATGGTTTGTATATTAGGAACGGGATCTAACAGTTGTTATTTTGATGGAGAAAACGTGCATATGAAGGTAGCGTCATTAGGATACGTTTTAATGGATGAGGCTAGTGGTAATTATTTTGGAAAACGTTTGATAAGAGATTATTATTATGGATTAATGCCCAAATACATGGTGGAGAAGTTTGAAGCTGATTTTAATTTAGATACTGATACTATTAAAACAAATTTATACCAAAAACCTAATCCAAATATGTACTTAGCATCATTTGCTAAATTTATGTTTGATTTTAAAGACGAAAAATACGTAAGAAGGTTAATGAAAAAAGGCTTTGAAAAGTTTTTTAAGTATCGAATATTACCTTACAAACTCCATCGAGAAACGCCAATTTATTTTATAGGTTCTATCGCTCATTACTTTAGAGAAATTTTAGATGATGTTGCAGAGAAAAACGGTTTAAAAATTACAGGAATTATTCAAAGACCAATAGACAATCTTATTGAATACCATAAAAATCATATTAATCTATAAGATCTATAAGTCTTTCTAAAGCCATTCCTCTAGAGCCTTTAATTAAGATATAATTATTCTTAAATGTACTTATATTAAGTTGATTTTTCATCGATTCAACACTATCGTATTTTTCTTCGGCAGTTGTTTCATAATAATTTTTACCAACAAAAATGAATCGATCTATTTTTAAAGTTTCGCAAATATTAACAATATGTTGATGCTCCTTTGCCGAATCTTCTCCAAGTTCAAACATATCACCTAAAATAACAACCTTTCTAGTTTCTTTAATTTTATTGAAGTTATATAGTGCTGCTAAAGTGCTTGTTGGATTTGCATTGTAGGCATCCATTAGAATCTTATTATTATTTTTTACTAGTACTTGAGACCTATTGTTAGTAGGTGAATAATTACTGATGGCAGTACTAATATTTATAGTAGAAATATTGAAATATTCTCCAATAGAAATAGCAACTCTAATATTGTCTAAATTATAAGTTCCTATAAGATTTGTAAGGATTGTTTTGTTAGTATACTTCAATTCTAAAAAAGGTTGAATAGACGAAATAGTGATCGAATTATTCAATAGTATTCTTTTATTTTTTTTGGTTAATTCTAATTGTATTGGGTCATTAGAATTAACAAATACAATTTTATTTTCTTTTTCAAGATAGGTGTACAGTTCAGATTTTCCTTTTATTACTCCACCAATCCCACCAAAACCTTCCAAATGAGCCTTTCCGAAATTCGTAATACAACCGATATTAGGTTCACATATATTAGAGAGGAATTCAATTTCTTTTTGATGATTAGCTCCCATCTCTACAATACCTATTTCTGTCTTGTTTGTAAATGATAACAGTGTCAAAGGAACTCCAATATGATTGTTTAAGTTTCCTTGAGTTGCTTTTGTATTGTATTGCGTCTTTAAAACAGCATTTAATAACTCTTTAGTTGTTGTTTTTCCATTACTCCCTGTTAATCCAATAACCGGGATATCAAGTTTTCTTCTGTGGTAATTAGCTAATTTTTGTAATGTTTTTAAAACATTGTCTACTAAAATAGTTCTACCTTCTATCTCACTCTCTTCTTCGTCTATTACAGCGTATTTTGCTCCTTTTTTTAGTGCTTCTATAGCAAATTTATTTCCATTAAAGTTGTCTCCTTTTAAAGAAAAGAAGATGGAGTTATTTCTAATATTTCTAGTATCAGTATCTACTAAATAATTAGTTGAATATATCTGATATAAATCTTTAATGTCCATAGGTTACATATAAAAAAAACCTCATTGAAAACTATTCAATGAGGTTTGTACTATTTTTAGTTTAAAAAAAAGGATTATCTAGAAGGGTTTCTAGGTGTTCTTTTCTTATAATTCAACACGCCAACCACATCTGTAGCACATCTAAACCCGATGTAATTTGTTGACATATATTCTGGTAAATACCTCCTTTGTGATGGATCTAGCCAATAGGCTCTATCTTGCCAGGAACCACCTTTGTGAACTCTTGTTTCATTACTAATTAAAGTTGCGCGTTTTTTAATATCGTATTGATTTAACTCTCCTGTTTCTGGATCTTTTGTATTGATAGGTGAATTATACATTCTTGATTTATTTGTAAATTGATCTTCATCTTGTCCATACAATCGATTCGAGAAATTATCTCCATCATTTTTATCAAGATTAGATGCCGTATTATAATTTCTTCTCATAAAAACGTCATCTTTACTAACAGGCACATATTTAATTTCACCGGGGAGTTCTCTAGCTATTATTTTACCGTTAGGTAATGTGTCATAAGCTACCATGCTATTTGGAGTGTCACCAATTACAACAACGCTTCCAGTTGAGTCTATTAATTTTTTCGTAAAAATATTTCCTCTGAAATAATTAAAGTCGTTTGCTTCTGTGTCAATTATTGGTCTGTAAACATCTTGAACCCATTCTGCTACATTTCCTGACATATCATAGAGTCCATTTGCATTTGGCTTATATGACTTGACTTTAATAGGTATATCAGATCCATCTTCAGACCATCCTGCTAAGCCACTGTAATTTCCTTTTCGTTGTTTGAAATTTGCTAATTGATCACCTTTAGAGCGATTAGATTTGTTTCTGGTATACTTACCATCCCAGGCATATTTTTTTCTACCTCTAATATTGTTAAACTCTCTGTTTCCATTATTAGCTTTGGCAGCATATTCCCACTCTACTTCAGTTGGTAATCTAAATTTTTGGGATAATATACCATCTTGAGAAGTTACTTGTCTTCCCGTGAAGCTTCCCTTAGCTGCTTTAGGAGCTCCTTTTTTTCGTATTTTATTATTTGGTAGCCCTCTTTTGTATACTGTTGAATCACCATCAAATAACTTGTATGGATTTTCTAAATACAAATCTGTATCGAAAAAATTTCTTATGGTATCATTCCCTAATACGTTAGATAATACTCCTTTGTCTATTAAATTTTTTAAATTAACAGCACTGGTTCTCCATTTACAATATTGTACAGCTTGTATCCAACTTACGCCAACCACAGGGTATTCAGAATACGCAGGATGTCTAAGGTAGTTTTCAGACAAAAGATTTGTATTTCCTAGACTACTTCTCCAAACTAAAGTATCTGGCAATGCAGAGGAATAGATGTTCTTATACTTTTCCTCTTTTGGTGGAAATACATCTTTGGTTACTTGAAGATACAAAAGGTATTCTGAATTTGTAACTTCTGATTCATCCATATAAAAAGATCGAACATGCATTTGCTGTGGTGTGGTATTCCAATCGAACATTACATCATCTTGAACTTGACCCATGGTGAAAGTACCACCTTCAATAGCGACCATTCCATTTGGGACTTTCTGTCCTTGAAATGAGGTCCCTTTGATGTAGCTTCCATATTTTGGATCATTAAAGTTCCATCCTGTTAAAGAGGATTTATTATTATTAGTTGAATTACAACTAAAAAGTAAAATCGCAGTAAGTAAAAACAGTGATATTCTATATAAGTTCTTCATATTTTATTTCAAAAAATAGAGTTTTATTTCAGTTCAGCAATTTACAACAAAATTGTATTCTTACAAGATGAATTGTAAATTTTAATAGTCTTGATATTCTTTTCAATATATCTCTAACGATTAACTTTTTTTTTTATTATCATATATCAATATTTTTCATAAAATATATCCACATTATTTGCGTTCTTTGATGAATGCTTATGATGAGTAAACGAATTATTACTTTTATCTTTTTATTCTTTTCTATAGTTGCCTATAGTCAAGTAACCAACTCCGTTCTCGCAAATGGTGATTGGTACAAATTTGCTGTTGACACCACTGGTATATTTAAAATTGATAGGTCTTTTTTACAACAGATAGGAATTTCAACAAATAATTTGAATCCAAAAAAAATTCATATTTATGGAAATGGTGGTAATTTATTGCCAGAATTCAATGGAGATTTTAGGTATGATGATTTGCAAGAGAATGCTATTTTCATTGCGGGTGAAGAAGATAATTCTTTTGATTCTAATGATTACATTCTATTTTATGCCAAAGGGCCCCACAGCTGGGAAGTAAATCCTACTCAAGGAACTGTAAATCACAAACAAAATATATATTCAGATAAATCTTATTACTTCATTACCATCAATGAAGACGATGGAAAGAGAATACAAAGTTCTTTTCCTGTTGTTGGTTCTGCTACTACCCAGATTACTACATTTAATGATTATGTTTTTTATGAAAAAGAAATTACTAATCTTTTTGCAGCTGGTAAGAAATGGCTTGGAGAAGATTTTAGTGTGGAGAATGAATTAACACTTCAAGTCCCATTTCCTAATTTAGTTTCAAATGAACCTGTAAATATAAAAGTTAGAGCAGTAGCAGTTTCTGGTTTAACCTCTTCTATGCAGGTTAAAGTGAATTCTCAAGATCTATTTAATCTTAATTTTAGTGCGAGTTTTAGTCCGGGTGTTTTAGCTTCAGACAGAGCGCAAAGTGCAAATCGCTTAATTTCATCCTCAACTATTGAGTTTAACTTAAATTATAATAATGGTGGAAATCCATCGGCAAGGGCCTATCTTGATTATATTGAAGTTTCAGGAAAAAAACAACTGATAGCAGATGATTTTCAATTTTCTTTTCGAAGTTTTGAAGCTGTAAATACGTCTGGTATTGTTGAGTATCAGATTCAGAACTCACAAAATATATTTCAAATTTGGGATGTTACTGATCCTATCAGTGCAACAAACATTATTAATGAATCCAGTACAGGAGTCTTTTCTTTCAAAGCAAATTCAGAAGTATTGAAAGAATACATTGTAGTGCATCAAGATGATTATTACATTCCCGATACAATCCCTAACGCTAAAATTCAAAATCAAAATGTACACTCAATACAGGATATTAACTATTTATTAATAACTACTGATGAATTTGAGGAACAAGCTCAGAGAATTGCAGATTATCACATAGAGAATTCTGGAATAACAGTCCAAGTAGTCATGCTAGACGAAATTTACAACGAATTCTCTTCCGGTAGTAAAGACATCACTGGGATTAGAGATTTTATCAAACATGTTTATGAAACAAATTCAACAGATGATGATCAATTAAAATACGTTTGTTTTTTTGGAGATGCTTCTTATGAC
Organism: uncultured Flavobacterium sp.; assembly: GCA_964485155.1. Taxonomy (GTDB): domain Bacteria; phylum Bacteroidota; class Bacteroidia; order Flavobacteriales; family Flavobacteriaceae; genus Polaribacter. The sequence goes on along the minus strand of CAZAIL010000086.1, from coordinate 2,857 downwards.
TATAAGGATCGCATCATAGGGAATAACAATATTGTTCCAGTATACTTGGCTGACGCAAGCTATGATCTAGCTTTTTCATATGTTACGGATGATTTTTTTGGAATGCTTGAAGATACCGAAGGAACAATGTCTCCCTCACATTCTATGGATATAGCAACCGGAAGAATACCTGTATCTACCCAACAGCAAGCTAGAGATGTAGTTGATAAAATTTTAAGAGATTATAACGTTGATTCATTTGGAGATTGGAGAAATACAATAACTCTTGTGGCCGATGATATTGATGATGATGTTGATAAAGATATACAACCAGGCGTAGAAATTATTGCTGATGATATTAAAGTTAGTAAACCTGTTTTTAATATCAATAAAATTTATGCAGATGCTTATGTACAACAAAACTCTTCCGGAGGAGAGCGCTACCCTGATGTAAAAGAGGCCATTACCAGAGCCATAGAATCAGGTACATTAGTTTTTGATTATTTTGGTCATGGTGGTGAAGATGGTTTTGCAGCAGAACGATTTTTAGATATCCCACAAATTAAAGGGTTCAAAAATGAAAATACACTTCCCCTATTTATAACCATTACTTGTGAGTTTTCTAGATTTGATAACCCGATAAGAATTTCAGCTGGAGAAAATGTTTTTTGGAATACAACTGGTGGAGCAGCATCTATGATTACAACCACCAGAGAAGTGTTTATTAGTGGAGGGCAAGCTTTTAATAAGCTTTTAATAGCAACATTATTAGAATTTAATAATGAAGATTTAACCATTGCAGAGTCTCTAGTAAAAACAAAAAACAACTATTCAAATTTTCAAAAATTCTTTATATATTATTTTGGAGACCCTGTAAAAAAATTAGCAATTCCTGAGCCAAATATTAAAATAACAAAGATGAATGGTGTAGATATTACCCAATCTATAGATACACTTAAAGCCTTATCTAAAGTTAGTTTTGATGGAATTGTTACAGATAATTTAAATAATATTTTAACTAATTTTAATGGAAGTTTATCCACAACTGTATACGATAAGCCAATAGATAAATCTACCCTAGACAATGATAATTTTGGTATTGTAGAAATTTTTGATTCTCAAGAAAGTAAATTATTTAGAGGATTGGCTACTGTAGAAAATGGAAATTTCAACTTTGAATTTATAGTGCCTAGAGATGTCAAAATTGCTTATGGAAAAGGTAAGTTAAGTTTTTATGCTACTAATGAGGTTATAGACAAGGCTGGTTATACTAGTGATATAATTGTAGGAGGTATTAACGAAAACGCACCAGAAGATACTACTGGCCCTGAAATTCAATTATTTATGAATGACGAATCTTTTTTAGATGGCGCCAATACAAATGCATCACCAAATCTAATAGCAAAATTATTCGATTTGAGCGGTATTAATACTTCAGTCACAGCTGTAGATCATGATATAGTTGGAATTTTAGATGGAGATGAATCTAATCCAATAATTTTAAATGATTTTTATCAAACAGAATTAGATGATTTTACTCGTGGTAAGGTGGTGTATCGATTACGAGATTTAACTGTAGGACCTCATACTCTTAAACTAAAGGCATGGGATACCTATAATAATTCTTCAGAAGCTATTTTAAACTTTGTAGTGGTTAGTGATTTGACTATAACTTTGGATAATGTTTTGAATTATCCAAATCCATTCGTAAATTACACCGAATTTTGGTTTAATCATAACAAGCCAAATGAACCCCTTGAAGTTCAGGTGCAAATATTTACTGTTTCAGGAAAATTAATTAAAACAATCAATCAGCAAGTTCAAACAACAGGTAATTTATCAAGAAATATTTCATGGAATGGTTTGGATGATTTTGGAAATAGAATAGGTAAAGGTGTATACATATATAAATTAAAAGTAAGGTCAACAGCAAGTAATATATCAACAGAAAAGTATGAAAAATTAGTTATACTATAATATATTAAATTACGATATTTACGTTAAAGTAAATCAACTAAAACAAAAACATGAAGAAAATAGCATTATTGTTCATTATTTACATCTCAAGTATTTTTGGTGCTCTTGCACAAACTACTGGAGGAATTACAACAGCCACTCCTTTTTTATTAATTATACCAGATGCAAGATCAGGAGCAATGGGTGATATTGGAGTTTCTACTTCAGCAGATGCAAGTTCTCTTTTTCACAATCCATCTAAAATTGCATTCAGTGGACAACAGGTGATGATAGGTTTAAATTATTCTCCATGGCTTAGAAATCTAACAGATGATATTTTTATTGGAAGCGCTTCATACATAAACAGATTTAGTGAAAATGCTGCTTGGGGAGCTGAGTTCAGATATTTTTCTCTAGGTCAAGTCGATTTAACTGATAATGTTGGAAATCCTACAGGAACTATTAATCCAAATGAATTTGCACTCTCTGGAACGTATGCATTAAAACTTAGTGAGACATTTTCTATGGGAGTAAGTGGTCGTTATTTTAGATCAAACTTAGCTTTTACAGGTACAAACTCTACCTTACAACCCATCAACTCTTTTGCGGTCGATGTATCTGGTTATTACCAATCATTTGAAGAGAATTACGGGAGTTTTAACGGACGTTATAGGATTGGTTTTAACATAGCGAATATTGGTCCAAAAGTATCTTATGTTCCAGGACAAGATGATTTTATTCCAACGAACTTAAAATTTGGAGGTGGTTTTGATTTTATTTTAGACGAATATAACATTTTAAGTGTAAATACTGAATTTACAAAACTCCTAGTTCCTTCTCCACAATTAGATGGTTCTGATCAAGACACAGGGTTTATCTCTGGTATGTTTAGTTCATTTGGGGATGCAGATGGAGGTTTTAG
>CAZAIL010000085.1:0-9352 GCA_964485155.1 uncultured Flavobacterium sp. | reverse complement strand
TATTTATTGTAATAAAATCGTCTTCTTCTTCACTAGCAATTCCACAAACAATATTTCTGTTGGTTAGAGTTTGTATAAATTTTTCATTGGCATATACATCTAGTTTTTGTTGATCTTCACCTTGGATATTGGTGTCACCTGCAGCACCAATAATATCAACTAGCCCCGCTTTATTTACCTCATGATTAACCACTTTTGCAGCAAGACGAATAGAGTTAATTAATCTAGATAATTCTCCTGATGTATATTTAAACGAAGATTGATTTTCTATTATAAATTCTCCAAGTGTTTGATTTTTACTAGCCATATAAATTTTTATTTTTTATGCAAAGATGCTAATTTTTGAAACAACTACAACGATTTCGTAATTCATTTTATCAATCAATATAAAAACATTTTAATATTTTTAAACAAATACAATATAGCTGTATAAAACAACTAATTTTTTTGAGCTGATTTCAAAAAAACTATCTTTGATAAAATTTTTTAGGTTATGAGTTTTAACATAAGATTAGGCGAAAAAAAAGACATGCCATCCGTTTTAGATTTAATTACAGAATTGGCAGTTTTTGAAAAAGAACCAGATGCCGTAGAAATTACAGTAGCAGATCTAGTGCGAGATGGTTTTTCTGAAAACCCGATGTTTAAAGTATTTGTTGCTGAACAAGACAATAAAATTATAGGAATTGCCCTATTTTACGAACGTTATTCTACTTGGAAAGGTCGTACAATTCATCTAGAGGATTTAATAGTCACAAAAAACAAACAAAAAATTGGTGCAGGGAAAGCTCTATATTTGGCCGTTTTAAAATCTGCGTACGAAAATAATTTTAATAGAGTTTCTTGGGAGGTTATAGATTGGAATACCAACGCAATTGACTTCTATAAAAGTACTGGTGCAACTTATCTAAATGACTGGTCTGTAGTTCAAATGAATAAAGAAAATTTAGAGAAATTTATTCAAAATAATTAAAATGAAAGTTTATAAATTCGGTGGTGCCTCTATCAAGGACGCTCTAGGTGTTAAAAATGTTGCTCATATCCTAAAGCAAGAAGGGGCAAGTAACTGCTTGTTAGTTATTTCTGCTATGGGTAAAATGACCAATGCATTTGAAAATATCATAAATGCATCTATTAATAATGATCGAGATAAATTAACAGAATCCATTGATTTTACCTTTAATTTTCACACAAAAATAATAAGCGATCTTTTTCAAGATGCTCATAAGATACATCAAAAAGTAACCATATTATTTGGAGAAATGATTCATTTTCTTGCAGAAAACACATCTAAAGAATATGATTATTTATATGATCAAATAGTTAGTTATGGAGAATTATTGTCAACTATAATAGTTAGTGATTACTTGAATGAGTTTGGAATAGATAATAATTGGAAAGATGTTAGAGAACTTGTAATAACAGATGCTGTTTTTAGAGATGCTTCCGTAAACTGGAAAGAAACAGAACAGCGTATTAAAACATATATAGATTCCTCAAAATTAACAATAGTTCAAGGGTTTATTGGAAGCGACTCCAACGGAAATACAACCACTTTAGGAAGAGAAGGTTCTGATTATACAGCAGGAATTTTCGCATATTGTCTTGATGTTACAAATGTTACAATATGGAAAGATGTTCTTGGGGTATTAAATGCAGACCCAAGAGAATTTAAAGAGGTGCAATTGCTCAATAAGATTTCTTACGAAGAAACTATAGAAATGGCATTTTATGGTGCTTCAGTAATTCATCCAAAAACAATTAAACCTATTCAAAATAAACAGATTCCTTTATACGTAAGATCATTTAATGATTTTAATTCACCAGGAACCAAAGTTAGCAGTGGTATAACTATAGAGCCTATAGTTCCATGTTTTATTGTAAAGAAAAATCAAGTATTAATTTCTATATCTACAAGAGACTTCTCTTTTATGGTTGAAGAAAATATTAGTGACATCTTTAAATTGTTACATAAATACCAATTAAGAGTTAATTTAATTCAGAATTCTGCCATTAGTTTTTCTGTTTGTGTAGATAATAATTTCAATCACTTTGATCAATTTTATGATGAAATTAAATTTATATTTAAAGTGTCTTTTATAAAGGGCGTTGATTTGTACACAGTGAGACATTTTACAAAAAACTCACTAAATGAAATATATAATTTAGGAAGTTCTATCTTATCTCAAATAAATAAAAATACAGCACAAATTATAATTCAAAAAAAATAAATGAGCACTATTTTATTTTTTTGGTTATGTTTGTAAACAAGCGAATTTTTCATTTATGGAGCTGGTAACATCTAAAGAAATTGCTAAAGTAATTGGTACCGATAAATTTGGTTTTATTGGAACTTTTGTCGGTTGGATTTTATTAAGGTTACTAAGAATTTCTAAGGTAAATAAAATTTATAAAAAACATAAAGATAAAAAAGACTTGCCTTTTTTAAATGCAATCTTAGATGAGTTTCAGATTGAGTTTGAAATTCCTGAAGAAGATTTAAAGAGAATCCCTAAAAATGGTCCTTTTATCACTGTTTCAAACCATCCTTTGGGTGGGATAGACGGAATTCTTTTATTAAAATTGTTGCTAGAGCATAGGCCAGATTATAAAATAATTGCAAATTTTTTACTACATAGAATTACACCATTAAAACCATATGTAATGCCTGTGAATCCGTTTGAGAATCATAGGGATGTAAAATCTAGTCTTTTAGGCTTGAAAAGCTCGTTACAACATTTAAAAGACGGAAAACCATTAGGTATTTTTCCTGCAGGAGAAGTATCTACTTACAGAGACGGAAAGTTAATGGTTGATAAACCTTGGGAGTTGGGAGCAGTTAAGTTGATAAAAAAAGCTGAAGTACCAGTAATACCAATTTACTTTCATGCCAAAAATAGTCGACTGTTTTATATGCTATCAAAAATTAGTGATACGTTTAGAACTGCTAAATTACCTTCTGAGTTATTATCCCAAAAAAATAGAGTTATAAAGGTAAGAATAGGAAAACCAATTTCTGTAAAAGATCAACAAGAGTTTAAAGACATTACTTCTTTTTATAAATTTATAAGAAAGAAAACATATATGTTGGCAAATCCATTTGAAAAAAAGCCGCAAAAGATTCTCTCTACTCAAAATTTAAAGATTCCTATTCCACCAAAAAAAATCACCTCTCAAAAAAATACCCAAAATTTCATCAAAGAAGTAGCCTATTTAAGAAAAAATGGAAATAAATTATCAGAAAGTAAAAATTATGAAGTCTTTTTTGCACCAGCAAATGAAATTCCGAACCTATTAGATGAGATTGGAAGACTAAGGGAAATTACTTTTAGAGATATTGGAGAAGGAACAAATAAGTCTATAGATCTTGATAAGTTTGATGAATATTACCATCATTTATTTCTTTGGGATCAGAAAGCAAATGCACTTGCTGGCGCTTATAGAATGGGTCTTGGAAAAGATATTTATAAAAAATATGGTATCAAAGGTTTTTACATTCAAACTTTATTTCGATTAGAGCCTGAATTACATGGGATGATGGAGAAAACGATAGAAATGGGTAGAGCATTTGTTATTAAAGAATATCAACAAAAACCCATGCCTCTTTTCTTACTATGGAAAGGAATTGTCCATATTACTTTACGGTATCCGGAATATAAATATTTGATGGGTGGTGTTAGTATCAGTAATCAGTTCTCAGATTTTTCTAAATCTTTGATGATAGAGTTTATGAAATCTCATTATTATGACCCATACATTGCACAATACATCCAACCTAAAAAAGAATTTAAGGTAAAGCTTAAAGATGCTGATAAAGACTTTGTATTTGATGCAGCTAAAGCTGATATGCAAAAGTTTGATAAGGTAATTGATGAAATAGAACCAGGAGCATTAAGAATTCCAGTATTAATAAAAAAATATGTAAAACAAAATGCAAGGTTGGTAGCATTTAATGTAGATCCAAAATTTAACAATGCCGTTGATGGATTAATGTATATCAAAGTGTCAGATATACCTGAAAGTACTGTAAAACCTGTTATGGAAGAATTTCAAGAAGAACTAGAAAGAAAAACAAATGAAGAAAGTTAAAAAGCAACATTAACTAGATTGATGCTTTATAACTGACCTGAAATTGAAGTGTTTAAACTTTGTTAGAATTAAGAAAAAGCCGTAATTTTGCACTCAATTTTTTAGAATAGAAGACGACAATGAATATTATAAAGGAAGATATTGATGCATTAAATGCAGTTGTAAAAGTAGCTATCGTTGCTGATGATTACCAAGCAAAAGTTGATCAGATTTTAGTGGATTATCGTAAAAAATCTGATATACCGGGATTTAGAAAAGGTCATGTTCCTATGGGTATGATTAAAAAGCAATATGGAAAATCTGTCATGATTGATGAAGTAAATAAGCTTCTACAAGATTCATTGAATAAGTTTTTAACAGAAGAAAAAATAGATATTTTAGGGAATCCAATTCCTAGAATTCAAGAAGGTTTCTCATGGGAGACCGAAACATTTTCTTTTGAGTTTGAATTAGGATTAGCTCCTCAATTTGAAGTAGACCTAACGTCTAAAAAGAAAGTAACTCAGTATGTTATTTCTGCTGATGATGCTTTGATAGACAAAGAAGTAGAAAACTTACAATCTCGTTATGGAAAAATGTCAGCTGTTGAGGTTATCAAAGATAGCACCAAAGTCACTGGAACTTTTGTAAATGAAGAACAACAGATTGAGAACAAATCCACTATTAATCTTTCAGACTTAAAAGGAAAAGCAAATTTAAAAAATTTTGTAGGAAATAAAGTGGGAGATGTTATTGAGTTAAAAACAAAAGGATTATTTTCTGATGATCATAAGTTAGAGGGTGCCTTAGGTCTTTCTCATGAACAAATTCATGGATTAGATATTCAAGTATCTTTTACAATTGAAGAAACCACAGAAATTGAATTAGCTGATTTAGATCAAGAATTATTTGATAAATTGTTTACTGACGGAAGTGTGAAAACAGTCTTAGAATTAAGAAAAAAGATACAGGATGATGCAGAAAAGCAATTTCAACAACAAGCAGATCAACAATTATTAAATTCAGTTACTGAATATTTAATAGATAATACAAGTTTTGATTTACCAGCAGAATTTTTGCAAAAATGGTTGGCAACTGCTGGAGAAAAAGAATTGACTCTTGAGCAAGCTATCGAAGAATATAACAAATCTGAAAAAGGATTACGTTATCAATTAATTCAGGAAAAAATCATAAAAGACAATGATATAAAGTTGGATTATGAAGAGCTTAGAGAATATGCAAAAGGATTTATAAGAAGTCAAATGGCACAGTTTGGAAACATGAATCCAGAAGATGCTGAACTTGATGATATTGCTAATAGAATTCTAGCAAACCAAGAAGAAGCTAAAAAATTACAAGATCAATTGTTAAGTCAAAAATTAATGACTTTTTACAAAGAAAAAATGACTTTCAAAACAAAAAAAGTCACCTATGAAGGATTTATAAAAGAGGTTTACAAATAGAAATTTATACAGATAAAAAAGAAAACTTCTCTTGTAAAAGAGGAGTTTTTTTAGCTCTAGATAGTTTCATAATTATTCATCTATAGTTCCTATCTTTACAATTATAATTTTTTAAAAAATAAATCAATGGATTACGGAAGAGAATTCGAAAAATACGCAACAAAACATCAAGGAATTAGTAGCACTTACTATAATCAGCTAATTACCAATATGACTCCGAATATTATTGAAGAACGTCAGCTAAATGCTGTATCAATGGATGTTTTTTCTCGTTTAATGATGGATAGAATTATCTTTCTAGGAACAGGAATTAATGATCAAGTAGCTAACATTATTCAAGCTCAGTTATTATTTTTAGAAAGTGTAGATTCATCAAAAGACATTTCTATATACATCAATTCACCTGGAGGAGGTGTATACGCAGGTCTAGGGATTTATGATACCATGCAATTTATAAAACCAGATGTAGCAACAATCTGTACAGGAATGGCAGCTTCTATGGGAGCGGTTTTGATGTGTGCAGGCGAAAAAGGAAAACGCTCTGCTTTACCTCATTCTAGAGTGATGATTCATCAACCACTTGGAGGAGCTCAAGGTCAGGCATCAGACATTGAAATTACTGCACGTGAAATAATGAAGTTAAAAGATGAATTATATCAAATTATTGCAAAACATTCTGGTCAAACTGTAGAAAAAGTACATGATGATTCTGATAGAGATTATTGGATGAAAGCAGATGAAGCAAAGACATATGGCATGATTGATGAAGTTTTAGTAAGAAAATAATCAGAATGGGTATCATTCTAACAGTAAAAAAGTAATGGCAAAAGAAGAAAATTTAGAATGCTCATTCTGTGGGCGTAAAAAATCTGAAACAGATTTATTAATTGCTGGAATGGATGCACATATTTGTGACAAATGTATTGAACAAGCTCATGGTATTGTAGAAGAAGAAATTACAGAAGCTACAACAGGAACTTTAGCTAAAGAAATTCTTCTTAAGAAACCTCTAGAAATTAAATCCTTTTTAGATCAATATGTAATTGGCCAGGATGATACAAAAAAAGCAATGTCTGTTGCCGTTTACAATCACTACAAAAGGCTTACTCAGGTAAGTGATGAAAACGAGGTTGAAATTGAAAAAAGTAATATTGTTTTGGTTGGTGAAACTGGAACAGGAAAAACATTGATAGCGCGTAGTATTGCAAAAATGTTAAATGTTCCTTTTTCTATTGTAGATGCTACTGTACTAACCCAAGCAGGTTACGTTGGTGAGGATGTAGAAAGTATTTTAAGTAGATTGCTGCAAGCTGCAGATTACGATGTTGCAAAAGCAGAAAGAGGAATTGTTTTTATTGACGAAATTGATAAAATTGCTCGTAAAGGAGACAATCCATCCATCACAAGAGATGTTTCTGGAGAAGGTGTACAACAAGCATTGCTGAAATTATTAGAAGGCTCTGTAGTGAATGTTGCTCCAAAAGGAGGAAGGAAACATCCCGAACAGAAATTTATAGAAATCAATACAAAAGATATCTTATTTATTGCTGGTGGTGCTTTTTCAGGAATTGATAAAATGATTAGTAAACGCCTAAACATGCAAGCTGTAGGTTTTAGTGCTTCTATGGAAGAAGATAAAATTGATGAGGAAAATCTGTTACAATATATCATTCCATCAGATTTAAAATCATTCGGGTTAATACCCGAAATTATTGGTCGTCTTCCTGTATTAAGTTATATGAATCCGCTAGATGCAGAGACGTTAAGAGCTATTTTAACAGAGCCAAAGAATTCAATTATTAAACAATATGAGAAACTATTTTCAATGGATGATGTCGTGTTTACTGTTGAAGAAGATGCATTAAATTATATTGTAGGGAAGGCTGTAGAATATAAATTAGGTGCAAGAGGATTGCGCTCACTTTGTGAGGCCATTCTTACAGATGCCATGTTTGAATTGCCTAGTTCTGATGAAAAGCAACTCGTTGTATCAAAGGATTATGCTGAACAAAAAATGACAAAAACTACCTTAAAGAAATTAAGAGCAGCTTCTTAATATCTTTGGTGATTATAATAAAAACCTCACTACAAAAAATTAGTGAGGTTTTTTAATTTAAATACAATAACAAATCATTCGAACATCTTATTACTATATTTGTTTTTCACCTTTTCATAACTATTTTAAATGATATCTAGAAGCACCATAGATCGAGTTTTTGAAACTGCCCGTGTAGAGGAGGTAATCGGCGAGTTTGTACAATTAAAAAAAGCTGGAAGTAACTTTAAGGGGCTTAGCCCCTTTACTGATGAAAAATCACCTTCATTTATGGTGTCTCCAGTAAAACAAATCTGGAAAGATTTTAGTACAGGTAAAGGAGGTAATGCTGTATCTTTCTTAATGGAACATGAGCATTATTCATATCCAGAAGCCATTAAGTTTCTTGCAAAAAAATACAATATAGAAATTGAAGAGACGGTTCAGTCAGACCAAGAGAAAGAGCAAATAAATGAACGAGAAAGTATGTTTTTGGTATCAAATTTTGCTAAAGAATATTTTCATAATGTTTTATTAAATACTTCTCAAGGAAAAGCAATAGGGCTTTCCTATTTTAAAGAAAGAGGCTTTAGAGAAGACATCATCAAAAAATTTGATTTAGGTTATTGTTTAGATACCTGGGATTCTTTTACAAACGAAGCGTTAAAAAAAGGCTATGATATAAAATACTTAGCAAGTACAGGAGTCACTATCGTTAGAGAAAACAAACAATTTGACCGTTTTAAAGGTCGTGTAATGTTTCCAATACACAGTATGTCTGGACGTATTTTAGGTTTTGGAGGTAGAACGTTATCTAGTGACAAAAAGACGGCTAAATATGTTAATTCACCTGAAAGTGACATCTATCATAAGAGTAAAATTCTTTATGGAATATATCAAGCAAAAAAAGAAATAGCCAAACAAGATAACTGTTTTTTGGTAGAAGGATATACCGACGTTATCTCTTTTTATCAATCTGGTATTGAGAATGTTGTTGCATCGTCTGGAACTGCATTAACTTCAGATCAGATCAGGTTGGTTAATAGGCTCACAAAAAATATCACGGTTTTATTTGATGGTGATGCAGCTGGAATTAGAGCATCTATTAGAGGAATAGATTTAATCCTAGAGCAAGGGATGAATGTAAAAGTTGTTACATTTCCAGACGGAGAAGATCCTGATAGTTTTGCCAAAAAACACTCTGAAGTTGCATTAAAAGAATATTTAGAAGAATCTGCGCAAGACTTTATCAACTTTAAAGTATCACTTCTAATGAAACAAGCGAGTAACGATCCGGTGAAAAAAGCAGGGTTAATTCGCGATATAGTGACAAGTATTTCTAAAATTCCGGATAGTATTCAACGAGAAGTATATGTGCAAGAGTGCTCTCGTATTATGGAGATTTCAGAACGAGTTTTATTTAGTGAATTAGCACAGTTAATAACTAAGAATACTAAAGACTTCAATAAAACTCAGCAAAAAGAAAAACAATCATTTGAAGTTGTAAAAAAGCAAACTGAACAATTAAAAGAAGTAGATTCCTTATTTATTTTAGAAAGAGAAATTATCAGAATTTTATTATTATTTGGAAATCAAGAAACAGATTTTGTAGATTTTATAGAGGTTGAAGATGAAGAAGGAAATATACTAGTTGAAAAAGAAAAATATACAAATCAGGTTTCGAAAGAACTGTATTTGAATCTTCAAGATGATGAAATAGAGTTCTCAAATGAAATTTTTCAGAGTATTTATTATGAAATGATTCATCAATTAAATCAAGAAGATA